>NZ_JABUEX010000017.1:0-54182 GCF_013314835.1 Syntrophothermus sp. | reverse complement strand
TTCCGGCTGAAACAGACTTTGAAAAGACGACGTGAGTCAAACCCTGAATAACTCGTATTATTTTTTTACCCCAGGTGGTCAACTTTTTCACGAGCACAGTGGTCAACTTTTTGATTGACAAGGACAGGTATTTTCTGCGCATTTTTGTTGGCCATTTCTTGTGTATTTTATTTTACCGGTTACAACAGGTCCATTGACAAAGACAATTATCACGTGCACAACGAATACATTCCAGAAACAACGAATACTCCCTTTATGATTCCAGGAAACTGGAGGTAGTGAAAAAATGAATGGGTTATCGGAGGGGGTAACGTTCCCTGTTCTCCAAGATTATCTTGAGCGGCAAAAGGTTCTCTACATTCCTGCCTGCGGTACATAATGGCAGGAATGTTTTTTTATGGGTGAAAAGCCTGTTTTATGCCTGCAGCAGGCTTGCCGGAGGTGGTGAGCATGAGCTCGCGCACCGTTAACAAGGCTCTAATTGCCGGCCTGATTCTGATTTTTATCCTGCTGGCCGGCTTTGTGCTGTTGCAGGTCGCCAAAGTGTCGGTAAATCTAAACCTGATGTCCGTCACGGTGGACAAAGTGGTCGTGGCAGGCCGACTGCACGACTACGTACTCAAGCAGTCGTATGCCATGAACTGCTACATGCTCTACCAAAAACCCGCCTACCTGGAAGAGTTCCGCCATTACGCCAGCCTCAGCCGGCAGGAAATAGAGGAACTGCAGCAGGTTGTCCGGCCGGCGCGAAAACCCCTGGTAGAGGAAATCCTGTCCCGGCAGCAAAAGTACACCGAATTTTGTGAGAAAGAAATCATTCCCCTGGTAGATCGGGGGGACATTGACGAAGCGGTCCGCGCCAGTCTGCAGAGCGGCGCAGTAGTCATGATTGATGAAATGCTTGAACGGATTGATAATTTACAGAGGATGCGGGTGGCGGACGCCTTCGCCATAAACAGCCAGGCCACCACCTATATCAGACAGGCCCTCTGGTGGGGATGCTGCGGCGGACTGCTCGCCCTTTCCACAGGCCTTGTACTCGGCTTCCTGGTAAACCGCAGGCTGGTCCTGGAAAACCTCATCTACCGGCTCATCCTTTTGAACTCCAGAAACGCCGTGATCGTGGTGCGCCGCAACGGCCGCATCTACCTTGTCAACCGGGTGGCCGAAGAGATCTTCGGTTGCAGGCGCGAAGCAGTGGTGGGGCTACCCTTTGAGGCCGTCTTCACCGGCCGGCAACAGCCGGGCGAGGTGGCCTTCAGCTACCCGGTGACTGCAGTTCTGGCGGCCGGTGAGGACGCCTGCAGTGTAGAGAAAAGCTACGTCACAACCGACGGCCGGCACTATAGCCTACTTACCGACTGCCTGCAGTTGCGCGATGAGGGCGGGAAGCCGCACGGCGTCATGCTGATCATCAGGGACATCACCGAGCAAAAGGCGTTAGAAGAAAAACTGCAGAGCCTGGCCGTGCGGGACAGCATGACCATGCTCTACAACCAATCTTACCTGAAACAGGCACTGGAACGCGAAGTAGCGCGGGCACTCGAACAGGGCGGCCGGGTAGCCTTCCTGATGATGGACGCGGACAACTTCAAAGACTACAACGACCTGTTCGGCCACCCCGCGGGTGACGAACTGCTCAAAAAACTGGCCCGCCTGCTGGAAAAACATGTGCGCCAGGTGGATATCGTTGGGCGCTACGGCGGGGACGAGTTTGCCGTAATCCTGCCCGGCGCGGACCAGGCGGTAGCGGTGGAAGTGGGAGAGCGTCTGCGTCGGGCGATCGCGGAATACCCCTTTCCCTATCAAGAGTTGATGCCCGGCGGCAGGATCACTGTCTCCGCCGGGGTGGCCTGTTTTCCAGATGATGCAGCCAGCGCTGCCGAACTGATCAGGCATGCCGACGAAGCGATGTACAACGCCAAGCGCAACATCAAAAACAGGGTGGAAGTCTGGTTTTCAGCTTTCAAGGGACTTGAGTCGGACTGGCCGGGCGAACGGGACTTGTTGTACAACATCGGCGGTCTCCTGGCCATGGTCAACAACAAGGACCGCTATACCTATGGCCACTCCGAAATGGTGGCCCATTACGCCACCGCTTTGGCTCAGGCGGCGGGACTGGCGCAGGAGGAGGTAAAAAAAATCAGATTGGCCGCCTTCCTCCACGATCTTGGCAAAGTGGATATCCCGGAAGAAATCCTGAACAAACCCGGGCCGCTGAGCGACGCGGAGAAGAAGGTGTGCCAGTGCCACCCGGTTACCGGCGCCGACATCGTACGGCAGATCAAATCCTTAAAGAGATAGTGCCCCTGATCCGGCACCACCACGAGCGCTACGACGGGCAAGGCTACCCCGACGGTCTGGCCGGCGATGAAATCCCTTTAGGCGCCCGCATTATTGCCCTTGCCGACAGTTTTGATGCCATGATCACCAACCGCCCCTACCGCCGGGCCAGGACGTACCAGGAAGCCATAGAGATAGTCAAAAAAGAAGCGGGTCGACAGTTCGACCCACATCTGGCCGAGCTTTTTGTTACCAAATGTGTTGACGTTAAATCAATCGGCACAGGGTGGGAGACGGAGTCCGTTCAAGAGGAGCCCGCGCCACCGGCCGGGCAGCAACCTTCATGACCATACCGCCTTTTCAATCCTGGCAGTTCGACTGCCCACAAAAGAGCCGCCTTTCCCGGAGTAAATCTACAGGCTGCGGTTTCTAAAAGGGTCGTGCTTCGAGCCCAGCGTGTTCTCCTGTGGGGAACAAACTCTGCGACAACTCCGGGTAGCGCAGGTACAGGCATAGATTAGCAAGGCAAGGCTCAAGAATAAAAACACAAATGCATCGAAGTCTGTGTCAAGATCTAGTAGGTATCTACATAAAAATTACACCTGGCTGCGTTATCATAATGCTTTCGAGCCGGCATCGCAATTCTTGGATATTTTAATTGGTGGACGCAATAGAGATTTTACTTTGCTGCTTCTGCTTTTACTCTAATTAGTTACCGCTTGCTCGCGTTCAAAATGGTCACACCAACCACTTCGCCTCCCCGGTAGCGCACCACGATGTCGTCCCCAACGAATTCACTGTCGTCGGCAGCAACGGGCTGCTCGGTGAAGTGCACATAGAGAACGTCTCCTACCGGGTCGTAGGATGCCCGCAGGATGGGGAGGCCGGACCTTACGACCGCTTGCGATACCGTCTCGGCCAGCTTAATATAGCTCATTGCTTCGGCCATACAATCGCCCTCTTTTCCAGTTGCCTAACCTTCCGGGTTAGGAACGCTGTTATGATGAAGCCGTCACCAGGACCTGTTTCCCTGTACACCACTACCAGGAACTTCCCGGCCGTTATTTCCCGGATGGCCAACAACTCACCGCGGCTCCCTAACAAAACTTTAAGGGGGCTCCTGACGGTGAGAAGCACTTCCCGGCGCAGTTCTTCGAGTTCCGGATGTTCCTCGACTATATGCTGCCACCGTTCCTCTGACAGTCTAATCCAGATACCGGAAACAGCATGTGTTCCCATCCTCCGCTCAGTCACTATTCTCCAGCTCCCGTTCTATAATTTCAGTCTAGCAGAAATTCGGCAGGTCAGCAATGCAAACGCATTAATATGTTGGTGCAGCGGCAGTTGCACCAACAAGACCACTTCGGAGTGTTTCGATACAGGAACAGCCACGTGTGGCGCGGTTCCGTCAATCAGAGCAACACCCAGGGCGGGAGCCACGACAGCATCCAGTGAGTCATTATCGGAGGAGCAACAGTGAAGCTCAATATCATAACCGCGGTTCCGCAGGTCCTCTCAAATCCGTCGCATGAAAGTGGACTTGCCAGTACCCGGCCCCCCTTGATCACGAAAATCCTGTTGGCATCCGGTTCAATAATGTTATCGTAGAAGGAGTAAAATCCAAGGCAGGTATTTCCTCCCGGAAAAACCATTTTGACTTTTCCCTTTTCCAAGCCGATTCCTCCCCTTATCAAAATCAACAAAGGCCCTTCAAAAACACAAAGGCGCCTGCGGAGACGCCTTTGCCTCTATTTCATCTTTTTTAATCATTGTCTTGATTATTCCGCCCAGGAGGGTCAGCCGTAAGGTATACTTGCAATCAAAAGGCAATTTAAAGCTGGCGCAGGGCCTCCGCCGGGCTCAAGGCCGCAGCGCGGCTTGCCGGGTAAAGGCCGAAAAAGAGCCCCACGCAGGTGGAAAAACCGAAGGCCAGCAGTATCGTCCAGAAGGAGATCAGCGGCGGCCAGTGGGCGAGGAGGGCGACAGCGACGGAGCCGCCGGCTCCAATAAGAACTCCCAGGGCTCCTCCTATTAAGCACAGGGCAACGGCCTCAAACAGGAACTGCTGCATGATGTCCCTCCTGCGGGCGCCGAGGGCCATCAGGAGGCCGATCTCACGGGTGCGCTCGGTTACTGCCACCAGCATGATATTCATCACCCCGACACCGCCCACCAGCAGGGCAATACCCGCAATCGCCCCGATGATCAGGGTCATCACCGACGTCACCTTGCTGACTCTAGAAAGCTGTTCTTCCATGGAATTCCCGACGTAATGCACACCGGAAGCGGGATGCCTTTTATTGAGGATCTTCAAGCTGTCTTCGATAGCCTGGGGCAATGCCTCTTTCGAAACCGCCACCCCGCACAGCTGAAAGATCACCCTGGAGTTGAGGATCTCCTGGGCGAAGGTAATCGGCAGATAAACCGTTTGGTTCATCATGCTCAAGATGGAGGATGGGGGTTTCTGCATGACCCCGATAACCGTGGCCGCAACGTCCTGGATAAAGATCTGCTTTCCGAGGGGGTCCGTGTCCGGGAAAAGCTCCTTCGCAAGATCTGCATCCAGCACCGCCACCCGGGCATGGGCGTCCACATCGATATTCGAGAGGAACCGTCCTTTCTCGACCTTCATGTTAAGGGCATAGATCAGGTCCGGAGTCGTCCCGTAGAGCTGAGACAGGAGCGGTTTTCCCCCGGAATGCGGCCGCCTGACATCGATCATGCTGGCGTAAGACAGAGGAGCCATTTTTTCCACTGCAGGCGAGAGTTCCTTGATCAGGGTTGCGTCCTGCAGCCGGAAGGTGTCGGAGGTAGGAGCCTCACCACGCATAACGTCCACCGTAACTTCAAAATAGCGGCTGCTTCCCAGGGACTCGAGCTGGGAAATGATAACCGCCTGCCCTCCCTGTCCGATGGCCACCACTGCGATCACCGCAGCAATGCCGATGGTTATCCCTATAATGGTCAGGGCCGCCCGCAGCCGGTGGGCAAGCAGGTTTTCGCCGACCACCTGGGCAAGGTCAGTGAACCTCATCTTCTACCGCTTCCTCCCTGATCAACGATCCGTCCCTGAAGTACAGGATGCGACCGGCATATCTGGCGATGTCCGGTTCGTGGGTAACCAGAACAATGGTCCTTCCCGACCTGTGCATTTCCTTAAAAATTCCCATGATCTCGTGGCTGGAACGGGTGTCCAGGTTGCCCGTGGGTTCGTCGGCAAAGATCACCTGGGGATCGTTGGCCAGTGCCCGGGCGATCGCCACCCGCTGCTGTTCCCCGCCGGACAGCTCCGGGGGTTTATGCCTGAGGCGGTGCTGCAGCCCCACCATCTCCAGGAGCTTTGCAGCCCGTTCCCGGCGCTCCCGGCGCGGCAGCCCGGCGTAGATCATGGGCAGTTCCACGTTGCGCAGGATGTTGTAGCGGGGGAGCAGATTGAAGCTCTGAAACACGAAACCGAACTTCCGGTTGCGCAAATCCGCCAGCTCCTCCTCACTGTAGGAAGCGACGTCCCTCCCGTCGAGATAATACTCTCCCCCGGTGGGGCGCTCCAGACATCCCAGCAGGCTCAGGAAGGTAGACTTTCCGGAGCCGGAGGGGCCCATCACAGCCACAAACTCCCCGGTTTGGATCTCCACCGTCACACTGGCCAGGGCCGTCACCGCCGCCGTTCCGCTGCCGTAGATCTTCTTCAGGTCGACGACCCTGATCACTTGGCTCCACCGCCGATTTCCCGCACCGGCTGCCCATCCCTGATCCCTTTAGGGTTCAGGATCAACCGCTGCCCGGGCTCGATGCCGGAACGGATCTCCGTGTAGAGTTCGTTGCTGTATCCGACCGTAACCGCCCGCCTGCGGGCGCGTCCGTCTTCAATGACAAATACCGTCCTGTTGGGGCCTTTACCGACAACAGCCTCATTGGGAACAAGAACGGTGTGGTGCGGCTTGACCCGATAGATGACCGCATCCACCGTCGCCCCCGGTTTGAGTTCCTGCCGGCCTTGAAGGATTTCGATATAAACCTTCACCACATTCTCCGATTCCCTGGCACCGCTCCTCACCACCGCCGGGGAAACCCGGGAGACTTTTCCCTTAAAGGTTTTACCCGGTGCGCCTGCCCAGTTCAGATCCACATCCTGTCCCGGGGCAATGCCGCCGATGTCCTGCTCGCTGACCTCGGCCACCACCTCCAGGGCGTCCGGGTTACCCACGGTCAATACCGGCACCCCCGGTTGCAGATAACTTCCCACATCGGAGCTTATCTGCAGCACTACCCCGTCGATGGGAGCCGGAAGCCGGCCTTTGTCCACCATCTGGCGGGCTTTCTCCAGGGCTATCTGCGCCTGTTGCAGCCGGGCCTGCTGGATTTCAATGCGATCTGCGCTGTCCTCCCGGAGGGCCTGCAGGCGGGCGGCGGCAGCTTCTTCTTCTGCCTGGGCACGGGTGTACGCCGCCTCTACCTCTTCATATTCCGCCTGGGACACTGCCCCCTGTTCCAGCAGGTATTTATAACGCTCCAGCTTCTTGCGGGCCGCCTCGGCCGCCACCCGGCTCGCCTGGAGGGCGCTCTCAGCCTCTGCCAGCCTCTCCGGTTTGGCCTCGTCATACGCCTGCTCCAGCTCCACCCGGGCGATGTTGTAGGCCGCCTCGGCGTCCTTCAGATTTTGTTCGCTATCGGTCAGGTCCAGCTCCCCCAGGGACTGCCCGGCAGTCACCCGGTCCCCCTCCTTCACCCGGAGGCTCACCAGCCGGGCGGCGTAAGGAGTCACCACCTCTGCGGGGTTCACCGTCTCCACCTTCCCCGTGGCCAACACCTTATCCTCGTAAACCCGCCGCACGGCCACACCGGTTTTTACTTCCACCGCAGAAGCTCCGTAACCTCTGTAAACGGCCGCCACCACCACGGCCACCATCAACAGAGCACCGGAACCTATCAGCAGCCATCTGGTCTTCGACAACACCGATTCTCCTTCCCTTAGATTAAAAGCCGATTCCGGCGGGAACCTTCGCCAGGGCGTAGAGGGCCGTCACCACCGTATAGACGAGCCAGGATCCGAAAAGCAACGCGAACACCCCGCCGTAACCCCTGCTCTTCATGGCGGCGGCACCGCCGATCCCCCACAGTAAAAGGCTCCACCAGACAAAGGGGTTGCACCCGGTAAGGAAGAAATAGAGAAAGCTCTTCTGATAGGGGAGAAAGGCGGCCAGGCTGAGGCTTATCTTGGCAAAGTTTTCGACCGGAGCGCCTATAACCACCGCGGTACGTATGAGATTGCCGATGAGAACGGGGAGATAACCGTAAACGGCCACTGCGAAGAGGGCGCCGAATCTCGTTCCCCGGGCTCCGAACAGGTCGTAGATCTTCAGCAGAACCGCCACAACCAGCCAGAGAAACCAGGGCCCCGCCAGGGCGGCCAGCACACTGGCCACCGTGGCGGCGATCACCGCCACATTCTGGCCCGCCGCCAGCTGCTCGGGCGGGAGCTGAACCACCCCACTTTTCAGGGTCCATAAGGTGAATTCCCGGATCTTGGGCAGCAGCACGAGGGTCAGCAGCACATTAATCCCGCAGGCCAACAGGGCCGGTTTGAAAAAAGCAGGCTGCTCCACCATCTGCTGGAATACTCCCCCGGGGTTCGTCAGCACGGCAAAAAACCACTTCATTACCCGCTGCCTTTTATCATCCATCTTTGACCCCCCGCTTTATTAAATGCTTGTTCTATTCGCCGAAAACACATTCATTCCCTCTTGGAAAAAAATAAAAGAATCGGTTATTATCACGGCAAGATGATGTCAGCTATTAAAGGATCTTTGTTCTAAAAACATAGTATACTGCTACTAAGCCACAGAGTAGCCATATCAATAAGTTCAGAGCTGTTTCACCAGCTTGACATAAGGAACCACAATGTCTACATTGGTATTGTAGTAATAGTAGTTCTTTACTCTTACCATGAGGAGTGAATAAGGTGGCAACCACCAGGATAGGCATCCGAGAAGCGAAGATGAATCTCAGCAGGCTTATAAAGGAGGTACAAAAAGGCAAGGACATAATCATCACCGATCGTGGGAAAGAAGTAGCCAGGCTGACTGGGATTCCCAAAGAAAATCTATCTCTGGATGCCCGGATACAAGAGATGGTGAAAAACGGGGTTTTGGAGAGCGAAAAGAGAAACCTCCGATCTCTTCCGCCACCGATTCCATTAGAAGGAGACGTGGCGCAGAGGCTTCTGGAGGAGGACAGAGAATAATGCCGCCGGATTCCGTACTGTACTGGGACAGTTCAGCGGTGCTTTCTGCACTGATAAAGGACAGACACAGCGATCAGGCTTGGGAGTCAGCGCGTAAAAAAGCTTATCACTTGATATCCTCGCTCGTGGTAGCTGAGGTCCACGCCGTTTTGAACCGCATGAACCGCGAGGGTTACCTGGCAGATATCCTCGTGAAGGCTGCATTGGAAGCTTTTTCCCAAGGTCCGTGGCGTTTGGTTCGCCTTGATCCTCTGCCTTCTGACATAGCTTCCTTGGCGCGGAAATGGCCTTTGCGGGGAGCCGACTTATGGCATCTGGCTTTGGCCGTGAGGTTGAAACAGGATCTGCCAGAACTAGGCCTTCTCGCTTTCGACAGACGCCTGAATGCAGCCGCATGGGGTGAAGGGCTTTGGTTATCGGTCGGTGACGGTTCAGTTGGACGGTGAATCGTAGAGCGATGCCAACCATATTTTGCACAGCCTGCTTTTTGCATAATTGTAATTCTCCAGGCAGGATTGTTGCGACCTTAGTCGAACGGTGTACGTATGTTTAAGTGTTCTATAAGCTACAAGACCGGTTCAGTTTATTGCTGGGGGAGTGGAGGGCCAGGATTTGAATGCTTTCTTAGGGAAGATTATTAAATTATCAACGGATGCGCTCAACGCTTTCAAGAAATTCCCGGCTGCGATGCTCAGCGCGCTGGCGTTTGCTGTCGTAACCATAATCAGGATTAATCTTGATTGGCCGTAGCAGGAACCGTACAATTTTCTCTTCAATTGTCTGCATTTGTCGCTAGCTTTGGGCGCGATTTTCAGTCTGGCGGCTATAACGGCGGCGCAGACTCTTTATAGTAAGAGGAAAGCATTTCTGCTCGCCAACTTACTGGGCATCTTGGCAGCAGTAGTGACTTTTCTCGCCTTGTATTACTTTGGTGGGACTGATCCCGTCTCGACCGGACACCGGTACAGGGTGGTTTCTAGTCTTGCTGCCGCCCGGGTCAGTGCGGCTATGCTGGTAAGTTTCTTGCTATTTGTAATGCTGGCCGGGTACCCAAAGGACCAGTCTGATTTTGCCCGGTCCTCATTTATGACTCTGAAGGCTATTTTTATCGCTTTGATCTACGGTGGAACCATCATGGCCGGGCTTTCTGGGGTGGCGGGAGCGGTTCAGGCCTTGCTATACAATGCTATGAGCGAAAAGGTCTACATGTATATAGGAACCCTGAGCGGTTTCCTGGCTTTTGCTATTTTCGTCGGTTACTTCCCTGACTTCCGAAGAGGCGTGGCAGATCCGCGCCGCGAGGAAGCTCAAGAGCAGCCTCGTTTCGTAGAGGTATTGTTCTCCTCCATTATGATCCCCATTATGATTGCCCTGAGTGTGGTTCTTTTAATCTGGACAGTCAAATCATTAGTAACCGGAGTGGCAGTTCCGTTCAGCCGGCTCTCGTCGATCGCGACTAGTTATGCGATCGGAGGTATTTGGCTACACATAATGGTAACCCATCATGAATCCAATCTGGCCCGATTTTACCGGCGGTTCTATCCATACGCGGCGTTGGTGATTTTAGCTTTCGAGGCCCGGGCCCTTTGGATACAACTCAGCGCTTCTGGTCTCAAAACTTCAGAATACTGGTTCATTATTATCTGGATAATGGCGGTAGCGGGAGCAGTGTGGCTGATAGTTAAAAAGGATAAAGCCCACCAACCGATAGTCGTCTTGGCTTGCGTCCTGGCGATTTTCTCGGTTTTTCCCGTCATCGGATATCATGCGCTGCCGGTGGCGTTTCAAGTCAACCGCCTGCAGAATCTGCTGGTGAGCCAGGGTATGCTTAAGGACGGCAAACTGGTGCCCGCGGCTACCGAACCTGAATTATCGGTCCGCGAATCGATAACCGACGCGGTAGTTTTTCTTGCTGCTTCCCAGGACGTAGACTTGCCGCCCTGGTTTGACAGGGATCTAACCTACAATGAGACATTCAAGGCCAAGCTGGGATTCGAGCAGGCATGGCCCAAACCAGAAACGCCGGACATTGGCGGGGATTACATGGCAACTATCCTTCACAGACCACCTGGAGCGGTTGATATCAGTGCTTATCGCTGGGCAGTGAGTTCCCAGGAGAACTACGGAATAGAGCAGAATCCGGTAACGATAAATGGCGACCGCGGTTCTTACCGAATCTACTGGAACATTGATCCTGCCTACGAAATTCCAACCCTGAGGATCACACTCAATGACAAAGAAATCCTGAACGAAGACATGAACTCGTACATTGACAGAATAGCTGAAAAATACCCGCCGGGCCGCGGTGTGCAACCGCAGGTGGGGAATGATGATGACATGATTCTGAAATTGGAGACCCCTGAAGTGAAGGTCATGTTGGTCTTCAATGACATCGAAATATCGGTCGATCCCCGGGACGATATTATTCGTCACAGCTTGAACCTGGACGCCCTATACTTGCAGGAAAAACCATCTTTACAACAATAAAAAGCGATTTAAGCCTTTCCTGGATCGACGGTTCGGCCTAAGAAGTGAACTGCTTTAGAGATGGTCTCTCAAGTACAAAACAAATAGAGCAAGGAAGGTAGCGCCATGAGTCTTCCTACAGTATTCTCGCTCGTTTACCTAGCTGCGTTCTTTACATACTTCTGTTTCGGTGCTTACGTACTGTTCCTGAACAGCAGGGCCCTCACCAACCGGTTGTTCGCTGCGGCGTGCTTAACGCTTTGTGTATGGACCTTTACATATTCCATCGTAATATCGGCGCCGGATTATCACACTGCGCTTTTTTGGAGACGCTTATCAGCTCTGGGTTGGGGCACTTTCCACAGCGTACTCGTCCATCTCTGCCTGAGTATGACCGGACGGTATAGACTACTTTCAAAACCGTGGGTTTATTTCTTGCTCTACGTGCCTGCGATAATAAACGTCTACGTTTTTGGAGCAAGCGAGGAATGGTCTTCCGTCCAGCATGTCCTAGTAAAAACAGGCACGGGCTGGACAAACGTCTTTGCGAACAACTTGTGGGATTTGTACTTCAACGTATACTTCGTAGGCTTTGATGTCGCAGCCATATGGCTCCTCTGGCGTTGGCGCTGCGAAACTGAGGACAAGAGGGAAAAAACCCAATCCCGCATATTGCTTTTTTCTTTCTTGCTTGCTTTTGTCTTGGGCGCTGCTTCCGACGTTTTCCTGAATGCTTATACCCCGCTTAAAGTCCCGCAATTAGCGTCTGTCTTCATAATCATCCCCATAGCTGCCTTTCTTTACTGTATCAAACGCTACGGTTTGATGTTGCCTGTAGAAAGTAGGATAGCAGAAACGGGGCGTATTCTGAGCGAGATCCAGAGGCGGCAGGTTTATTTCTTCATAGGAGTGGCGTCAGGGGCAGGGGGGGTGTTTAATCTCCTGCTCTATTTCGTATGGGGAGTAGACCTCCAAGTGATGTTGTGGATAAGCTTGGTGATGTTTGCCTGTTGCCTGCTAGTGTTGTTTCTCCCCTTCCTGCCGTTGCCCAGCGGCGTTCAAGACACGGTCATGGCGGCGGTGGTAGCTGGTTTCGTCTTTTCCATGACGTATTACACGAAAAACATCAACGCCGCCAACATTGTTTGGTCGTTCCCCCTGCTCCTCATGTTGACGGCTTGTGTCTTTTCGGCCAGACGCATCCTCATAACCATCGTAGCTGCTGCTGTAGTCACGGAGCTCTGGTTATGGTTAGAACTGCCCAGAAAAGAGCTGACCGTTGGGCCTTTCGAGCACATGTCAAGGATTATCGTCTACCTCTTCGGAGCGTTTTTTGCTTTTCTGGTAAACCGTATCTATATGCAGAGGCTGCAGGAAAACGAAGAACAAGTTGGCCTGCAGCAAGTTATTTCTAGTATGTCCGCGGATTTTGCCACGGTAAGCACCGAAAATTTTGATACCAAGGTGGGTAAAGCACTCGACACCATCGGGAAACTTTACCGAGCAGACCTGGCTCATCTCGTTATTTTTTCAGAGGATAACAAGTCGGCGGTCCGGGCCTACGAATGGCGCGCCGACAGCACTGACCCTTCTAGCACTCCGTTTGACCGGCGGGATTCCTATCATTCTTGGCTGACGGAGCAGCTTAAAGAGAAAAAGCGCTTGTTCATGCCGGATATCGAGAGGGTGCCCGAATTACCCCCTGAGAGCAAAAGGCTTCTTCTGGCATGTGGTACCAAGTCGATGCTGGCTGTTTATCTCGAAAGCAGCCACCGTCCGATAGGATATTTGGAAATTCAAGCTCTATCGCAAGATGCCCAATGGCGTGCAGACCATCTGGAAACCCTGCAAATTATTGCTAATATTTTGGCTCATGCCTTTGCCAGGATAAAGTCCGAACAAGAAGTTTATCGTTTGGCGTATTACGATTACCTTACCGGGCTTCCCAACCGGTTTCTTATGTGGGATCTGTTAGAACAAGCGGTATCGACGGCTGCGGCACAAGGCACATCAGTCGGCATAATACTCATCGATTTGCACTCCTTTAAGGAGATAAACGATACCATCGGCCATGAAGCTGGGGACATGCTGCTGAAGAAGATAGCTCAGAGTATAACCGACTGTGTCCGACCGGGTGACGTAGTGTGCCGGTTTGGAGGAGATGAGTTTGTTGTCGTTATGACCGGTGTGACTGCCTACAATGTCCTGTCTGACACTGCTGAACGGATTATAGAAGCCGTGCGAAAACCGGTAATGATCCATAACCAAGAGTTCTTTGTCAATTCGAACGCCGGTATCTCGGTATACCCTTTGGATGGGAAAAACCCGGAAGACCTTGTTAAGAATGCAGATCTGGCTATGAACGCCTCTAAGGAGCGAGGCACGAACCGGTATGCGTTTTACTCCCGCGAGATGAGGGGAGAAATACAGCAGAAGACGATACTTATCAACGGGCTTTATCGGGCTCTGGAAAAGCAAGAACTGCTCCTCTACTACCAGCCTCAAGTAGATATTTTGACTGGCAGGATTACGGGCGTAGAAGCCTTGATTCGGTGGAACCACCCGGATTTAGGGATGGTCCAGCCTTCGGTTTTCATTCCGCTCGCAGAGCAGTCGGGCCTTATCCACTCGATAGGCGAATGGGTACTGAGAACCGCCTGCGAGCAGAACAAGCGCTGGCAGGATATAGGACTGCTTCCGATCAGGGTTGCCGTTAACCTGTCGCCAGAACAATTTAAGAACCCGAAGTTGGTAGCGATAGTCAAGAACGTGTTGGAAGATACACGTTTACCCCCGCAATACCTCGAATTGGAAATCACTGAAAGCGTCGCGGTTAAGGAAGCAGAAACTGTTATTAGGTCCCTGCGCCAACTCAAAGAACTGGGAGTTTCAATTGCTATCGACGATTTTGGGAGTGAATACTCTTCGCTGGGTCGTTTACGCTCGATGCCGGTAGACAGGATCAAGATGGCGATGTGCTTGATACAGGACCTTCCCACTACTCCAAAGGATGAAGCCATTGCCAAGGCTATTTTATATCTTGCCAGGAACATAGGGGTGAGAGTAGTCGCCGAGGGCGTAGAGACAGAGCAACAGCTCGAGTTTTTGACCAGGTGGAGCTGCCGGGAGGTTCAAGGATTTTACTTTTATAGACCTATGCCAGCAGAAAAAGTCGAAGAGATACTGAGGCAGGGGCAGTAGGCGGTTCTTGTGGTTGATTCTGGTTGATCCAAAGGATTAGCAAGCTTGTCGGCTGTCAGACATATTTCGACGCAATCTTTCCACTGGAAGCGGGCGTATTGAATACGAAGCCGCCTTGATGGCTCAGAAAGGCCTTGAACCCTCCGAAATCCGCCGCAGGTCAGAGAAATTGATTCCCAGGGTTGACACCAGTACGAAGGCTTGATTTCAGTGCGAGAAGGGTGAACCGTATAGTATTAACCTAATATATTGTGGCTATTATTGGTGCTAGCGCTACATACAGGTAAGCAGAGAATTACCGGTAAACCATAAGGGGTTTTTGGCAGGGAAATCAAGATATCTAAACGAATTATGCAGGATTTGGGAAACCAAAGGAGAACTTCTTATTGAGCTAAGTCGAACTATTAACGAGGTGCAGACAATGCCGTCAATCAACAATGAAATAGAAAAGAAGCTGTGGAACGCGGCAGACCAATTAAGAGCTAACTCGAAATTAAAGGCTTCAGAATACTCGGTTCCCGTGCTTGGGCTGATATTCCTGCGCTTTGCCGATCACAAGTTCAGTATGGCCGAAAAGGAGCTGGCTAAAAAGGCTAAGGCAGGTTCAAGGCGTGTTATTGGCAAAGCTGACTATCAAGCCAGGGGGGTTATGTACCTTCCAGAACAGGCGAGATATTCTTACCTCCTGAAGCTGCCGGAAGGGGAGAATATCGGGAAGGCTGTGAACGAAGCCATGAAAGCCATCGAAGCCGAGAACGAAGACCTTAAGGATGTCCTTCCCAAAACCTATACCCGGCTGGACAACGATACACTGATAGCTCTACTAAAAACATTCTCCGAAATCCCGATGGACGTCGAAGGGGACGTTTTTGGCAACGTATATGAATACTTTCTCGGCGAGTTCGCACGTTCAGAAGGGCAGCGGGGCGGGGAATTTTACACGCCCACTTCGCTGGTAAAGCTAATTGTCGAGGTCATCGAGCCATACCGAGGACGCATCCTGGACCCGGCCTGCGGGTCAGGCGGCATGTTTGTCCAGTCGGCCCGGTTTGTCCAGAATCACAAGAAAAACCCCAGCAGTGAGATATCCATCTACGGGCAGGAGAAAGTGGCCGAAACAGTCAGACTGTGCAAGATGAACCTCGCGGTCCACGGGCTTTCGGGGGACATTCGTCAGGCCAACACCTATTACGAGAATGTACATAACTGCATAGGCCGGTTCGACTTTGTCATGGCTAATCCCCCCTTCAACGTGGACGGCGTGGACAAAGAGAAGATCAAAGACGACCCGCGTTATCCTTTTGGGCTTCCCACTGTCGATAACGCTAACTACATCTGGATCCAGGAGTTTTACAGCGCTTTAAACGATACTGGACGGGCGGGTTTCGTCATGGCCAACTCTGCCAGCGATGCCAGGGGTTCTGAACTCGAGATAAGAAAAAAGCTCATCCAGGACCGGGTTGTGGATGTGATGATCACCATCGGGTCTAACTTCTTCTATACCGTTACTCTGCCATGCACCCTCTGGTTCTTCGACAAGGGTAAACGGCAGACCGAGCGGGGTAATAAAGTGCTGTTCATCGACGCGAGGAACATCTATCGCCAGGTGGACCGGGCCCACCGCGAGTTTACCCCGGAACAGATCGAGTTTATCGCCAATATCGTACGCTTGTACCGGGGCGAGCCGGTGGAGACCGTAAATGGGTCGGATGAAATGCTCGAGGATAAGTTTCCGGAAGGCAAATATGTGGATGTGCCTGGCCTGTGCAAGGTAGCGACTATAGAGGAAATCGAAGCCCAGGGCTGGAGCCTCAACCCCGGCAGGTATGTTGGTGTGGCTCAGAAGGAAGAGGAAGACTATGATTTCACGGAAAGGCTGCAAGAGCTGAACGAAGAGTTGGAGCAGCTCAACGCCGAGGCAGCGGAGCTGGAGGAAAGGATAAGGGAGAATATGAGGGAACTGACGGGGGCATAGTGATGGCTTTGTTTTCTGATTACGTGACAATAGGAGAAATTGCTGATGTAAAGGGTGGCAAGAGGCTGCCTAAGGGCACTCATATACAAAATGAGCCAACAGCGCACCCTTACATACGAGTAGTTGATTTAACGGATTATGGTGTCGACAGGACTAATGTCAAATATATATCAAATTCTACTTATGAAAGGATAAAACAATATACAATTTCAAGTGAAGACTTGTATATTAGTATTGCTGGTACTATAGGAAGGGTAGGGATAGTACCGAAATGTCTGTCTGGGGCCAATTTAACAGAAAACGCTGCAAAGATAACAAACATTAACAAAGACTTTGATATACAGTTTTTACTTTATTGTTTGCGTAGCCCACAGGGACAAGCTGAAATTGCATCAAAGATTGTTGGCACTTCCCAACCTAAACTAGCTTTATTCAGAATTAAAGAAATCAAAGTACCTAGGATTCCTCTCCAAACTCAACGCAAAATTGCCGCCATCCTCTCTGCCTACGACGACCTGATTGAGAACAATAACCGCCGCATCAGAATTTTGGAAGAAGTGGCGCAATTGCTTTACCGGGAGTGGTTTGTGAAGTTCAGGTTCCCGGGCTACGAAAGGGTAAGGATGGTGGATTCGGAGCTGGGGCCGATACCCGAGGGGTGGGAGGTTAAGAAACTTGGTGATGTACTGGAGCTTGCTTACGGTAAAGCATTAAAGAAGAATGAGCGTAGAAAAGGGACGATACCTGTTTTTGGTTCTTCCGGTGTGATTGGATATCATGATGAATACTTGGTTAAAGGTCCAGGCATTATTGTTGGTCGAAAAGGTAATGTTGGTAGTGTATTTTGGAGTAATGAGAACTTTTATCCGATTGACACAGTCTTCTATGTTATTACAGAATTGAACTTACCGTATTGTTACTATGCTTTAAAGGAACAGAACTTTATAAATAACGATTCAGCAGTCCCAGGACTAAGTCGTAATCAAGCGTACCTAAATAGGATAGTGGTGCCAACCCAGGAAATACTTCAGAAGTATAATGATCACATTAATCCAATATTTAGCCAACTATATCTCTTGGATAAGAAGAACCTCATCCTCCGCCGTACCCGCGACCTGCTTTTGCCTAAACTCATCTCGGGCGAATTGAATGTGGAGGATCTGGATATTGCCGTAGGTGGTGATTAAATGAACCAGTACGGTGAAGATGCTTTGATTGAACAGCCTGCAATCGCCCTGTTCCAAGAGCTCGGCTGGGAGACTGTCAATTGCTTCCACGAAACCCTTGGCACATCGGGGACCCTCGGCCGGGAGACCACTTCCGAGGTGGTGCTGACCCGGTATCTACGTAATGCGCTGGAAACACTGAATCCCGACGCAGGTAGCGAGGCCATCAACCTGGCTATAGAGGAAATCGTCAGAGATCGCAGCAGTTTAAGTCCTGTCCAAGCCAACCGGGAGGTTTACAGACTCCTCAAGGATGGAGTGAAGGTTGCGTACAAGAACGCCGATGATGAAGAGACAGACGACGTAGTGAGAATTATCGACTGGAACGATCCGGGAAACAACCACTTTCTCCTCGCGTCACAGCTTTGGGTAACGGGTGAGATTTACAAGCGGCGCGCCGATCTTGTCGGCTTTGTCAACGGCATACCCTTGGTTTTTATCGAACTCAAATCCGCTTCCAAAAGGCTGGAGGATGCTTATAACAACAACCTAAAGGACTACAAAAATACCATACCCCAGATCTTCTGGTACAACGGTTTCATCATCCTGTCCAACGGTAGCCAGAGCCGCATCGGCAGCATGAGCGCGTCATGGGAGCATTTTGCCGAATGGAAGAAGATTAACAGCGAGGGCGAAAAAGGCGTTGTCTCCCTGGAAACTATGATTCGCGGAACCTGTGCTAAGGACAAGCTTTTGGACATTGTGGAAAACTTCACTCTGTTCAGCGATGCCGGCGGTTCACTGGTCAAATTGATCGCTAAGAACCACCAGTACCTCGGGGTGAACAACGCCATCGAAGCAGTGAAAAGGACGCGGGAAAACAAAGGCCGCCTGGGGGTGTTCTGGCACACCCAGGGTTCGGGTAAGTCTTATTCCATGCTTTTCTTCTGTCAGAAGATCCTGCGCAAAATTCACGGCAACTGGACATTTGTAGTCGTTACTGACCGGACGGAACTGGATGACCAAATATACAAGAACTTTGTAGCCGCAGGCGCGGTTATCGAACAAAGAATACAGGCTGAAAGCCGCGAGCACTTGAAAAGCCTTTTGGCAGAGAATCACCGCATGGTATTCACCCTCATCCAAAAGTTTCAAAGCGAAAGCGATGGCAAATACCCGAAGATAACCGACCGTGACGACATTATTGTTCTGGTTGATGAAGCCCACCGCAGCCAGTATGATACCCTTGCCGCCAACATGCGCTCTGCTATGCCGAACGCTTCCTTCATCGCCTTCACGGGCACTCCTCTTATGGCCGGCGAGGAAAAAACCAGGGAAGTGTTCGGAGATTATATTTCCATTTATAACTTCCGCCAGTCCATTGAGGACAGGGCTACCGTTCCTCTCTATTATGAAAACCGAATTCCTGAATTACAGCTTATCAATGAAAACCTGAACGACGACATTCAGGACATCATCGACAGTGCCGACCTCAGCGAAGATCAGGAAAAAAAGCTGGAACGGGAATTTGCCCGGGAGTATCACCTCATTACGCGTGATGACCGGTTGGAAACTATTGCCGAGGATATCGTCAAGCATTTCATGAACCGGGGCGAGATGGGCAAAGCGATGGTGGTGACCATCGACCGGTATACTGCCGTCAAGATGTATGACAAGGTGCGGAAGTATTGGCAAGGGTACATAGAGGAGCTGAACCGCCAACTTCTGGCCTGTCCTTTGGAAGAGATAACAGAAATAAGAAACAAACTGGACTACATGAAGGAAACCGATATGGCTGTGGTCGTCTCTTCTAGCCAGAACGAGGTTGAAGACTTTCAAAAAAAGGGCCTGGACATCCTGTCCCACCGCAAGCGCATGGTAACCGAGGACCTGGACAAAAAGTTCAAAGACCCCAATGACCTTTTACGGATTGTGTTTGTCTGCGCCATGTGGCTGACAGGCTTCGATGCCCCTGCCGTCAATACCATCTATCTGGATAAGCCCATGAAGAACCACACTTTGATGCAGACTATCGCCAGGGCGAACCGGGTATTTAAGGACAAAACCTGCGGCACCATAGTCGACTACATCGGAGTGTTCCGCAATCTGCAAAAAGCTCTTGCCATATACGCCAGCCCGGCAGCGGGCGGCTCAGTGGATACGCCGGTAAAAGACAAGACAGCCCTGGTCGATGAGCTTAAGAAAGCTGTTGCCGAAACAACCGCCTTTTGCCACGAAAAAGGCATTGACGTAGATAGACTCCTTGCTGCATCGGGGCTTGAGATGGTCGGGCTTTTGGATGATGCTGTGGAGCGCTTGGTGGTGAATGACCAAACCAAGCAGCAGTTTCAATCCTTGGCGGGGAATACGGTTAAACTCTACAAGGCTATATTGCCCGACCCTGAAGCTTCTGAATTTGCCAAGCAGAAGAATCTTTTCGCATGTATTTCCGATAAAATCAGAGCGCTGGCCCCGCCGGTTGACATCTCCGAAATTATGGATGATATTGAGGAAGTCCTTGACCGGTCTATTGCCAGTGAAGGATATGTCATCCAGGAAGACCCAGCTGGCTACAATGCAAAGGTAGACCTGAGCGAGATTGATTTTGAAGCCCTGCGGGAGTTTTTCGAAAAGTCGAGGAAACATACGGAAGTTGAAAAACTGAAAGGTTTAGTCAATGCCAAACTGAACAAGCTCGTGCGTCTTAACAAGAGCAGGATCGATTTTGCCGAGAGGTTCCAGAAGCTCATTGACGAGTACAACAGCGGCGCCCTGAATGTGGAATTGATGTTCGACAGACTGGTGGCCTTCGCCAAGGACCTCACTGAAGAAGAAAAGCGCGGCATGGCCGAGCAGCTCACCGAGGAAGAACTTGCCTTGTTTGATATCCTTATTAAACCTGAACCCCAATTGACTGAAAAGGACAGGTCGCAGGTGAAAAAGGTGGTCAGAGAGCTTTTAGTTACGCTGAAAAAGGAGAAGCTGGTCCTTGATTGGCGAAAACGGCAACAGACACGGGCCGCGGTATTGATTGCGATCCAGGATACACTGGACCGCGAACTCCCCAGAGCATACACCCCCAAAATATTTGAAGAGAAGTGCGTGCAGGTGTACCAGCATATTTACGACAGTTACTATGGGGCAGGGCAGAGCATATATAGTAGGGCCTGTTAAAGGGGTAAATACCAGCAATAGACATGAAAGGGAAAAGACTTGTTTCGTGCGGGGAAAAGGGCTAGAATCTTGTAAGTCATAGGATTGACAGTCAAGGAGGAGGCCAGGTGCTCCAAAATACTGCAGTCCGAGAGATATTCTGCAAGTCAGCCCTAAACAAGACCGGCATCCCGGGCTATCAGTACTGCATTAATCCGTATGTGGGCTGTGCCCATGCCTGCGTCTATTGCTACGCTTCCTTTATGTGCCGATTTACTAACCACCACGAGAGGTGGGGCAAATTCCTGGACGTTAAAGTAAACTGCTCACCATTTTTACATAATTGTAGAGACGCAACTGGATAAAATCATCATAAAAAGAGAAGAAGCGTCAAGGGAGGGGAGTGGAAATGATCAAGATAACCGCTGACAGCACCTGCGATCTTTCCCCGGAGATTTTAGAAAAACTAAACATTACGTTAACGCCTCTTTATATCCTTGTCGGCGATGAAATGTTTCGAGACGGGGTAGACATAAAGCCTGTGGACATATTCAGGTATGTTGACGAGCAAGGTAAAACGTGCAAGACTGCAGCGGTCAACGTGTACGATTACGTGTGTTTTTTTGAGGACATCTCGGCGAAGCATGAAGCAGTCATTCACATCTGCATCGGTTCGGGTTTTTCCTCTTGTTATCAAAACGCGGTTATCGCGGCTCAGGATTTCGACAATGTTTATGTCATCGATTCACGCAATCTTTCCACCGGGAGCGGGCATATCGTATACGAAGCCGCTTTGATGGCCCAGGAAGGCCTCGAACCGTCCGAAATCTGCCGCAGGTTAGAGGAATTGATTCCCAGGGTTGATACCAGTTTCGTAATTGATCGCGTAGATTATTTATACAAGGGAGGGCGCTGTTCTGGACTTGAAGCCATCGGAGCCAGGGTACTTAAGATAAAGCCATGCATTGAAGTCATAGACGGAAAAATGACGGTGGGCAGGAAATACCGGGGCAGTTTTGAATCCTGCCTTGAAAAGTATGTCAAGGACAGGCTGTTCGGCAACCAGGATATCGATTACAGCAGGATATTTATCACGCACTCCTTCTGTCCTAAACCCACAGTTGACAAGGTGAAAGAAGCTGTTCGTCGCTACGCTGATTTTGAAGAGATCCTAGAGACTGACGCCGGGTGCACGGTCTCAAGCCATTGCGGGCCTTATACCCTGGGGATTCTATATATGCGCAAGAGCAAAAAGGAAAAACCAATGGGATAATACTAGGCTCTCTTCAAATTCGAATACAACGTGGTTTGCGTATGACCTAATGCCAGGATATCAGCAGGGATTTTCTCCCTGTTAACAGTGACTGCCCTCATATAGAGGCAGGAGTGTCTGACGGGGCGAGGGGAGACACGGTTATTTCCTCCTCGGATCCTATTGGTTGCCGAATCTGAACCAAGGCTAGGCCCGCTTCTCTTGCATCACTGTAACGAGCAACGATCGCGGCGGCTTCAGTCAGTTCTTCGCGGGAAGCCCTTGTAGCCACCCTCAATAGACCTGTGGGCCCGGGATAGGCCTTAACCTTCAGCAAGTAGTCGCTAGGCTTAGCCAAGGACTGGATTCTGCTGTTCTCCTCCTGATTTCTTCCTACCACCAATAGGGAACTAGCCGACAGGTAGATGTGTCGCCCACAGCGCAAGATATACATGTCGTCTGCCTTAGATTCGGGATAAGCATTCATAAACTTCTGCAGCCGCCGTGAAAAGTTCTCTTGCGTGAGCAAACACCCGCCGGCCGGTGACGGGTAATCGTTTAGACCGTACTTCTCGGCAAGCTCCATCTGGCGCAGCCGCGAACGCCCGCATATATCAAGAAGCCGTTCCCGGTCCACCCATCCTTCGAGTTCAGGAATGGTTGGCGGCAGTAGCTTGGCGGATAAAGGCCTCAGGATGTATCCTTCATAACCCGAGAGCTTCTCCACCTGACGCAAAGCCGCCTTGTTCTGGCTCTTGGGTCTTTGCCCGAGCACTTCCCCAGTTACTATGAATTTGGCCCCTATATCATCCATAAGATGCCCGGTATGTTTCAGCATGAACCCATGGCAATCGGTACAGGGATTCATGTGTTTACCATACCCGTAACGGGGGTTCTTAAGAACTTCCAGGTATTCGTCCGACCTGTCTAGGACCAGCAGTTCAATTCCCAGGTTTCGTGCCGCCTCGGCAACGTGCTCATCACCACCGAAGAAGGGGGTCTTAAAGTGTGCCCCGACAACCTCAATCCCTTGCTCCTTGACGACACAGACAGCTAACTGCGAGTCTAACCCGCCGGAAAACAAGCTCACCGCCTTCATAAACCTTCTTTCATCTCCTCTTGCCGTAGCAAAAACTCTTCGTCGTTCATTATTGCCAAGCCGTACTCTTTTAGCAGTGCGGAAGTGACACCATTTCCTCCCCTTAAATTACCGCTAAATGTTCCGTCATAAACCTGTCCGACCCCACAGGATGGGCTGCGAGATTTCAATACGGCCACAATGGCTCCCGCGTCTCGCGCAATACGAAGGGTTTCTTCTGCTCCTCTAAGAAAACAAGGAGTCACGTCTCTGCCTTCTTTGGTGATTACCCTAGCTAAGCCTTTCAAAACCGAGCTTCCATCCCCTCCAACTATTTCGGCGGGCGAACGGGGCACCGGTAATCCACCCAGTCTCTCAGGGCAAGCGACAACCGCTTTTCCTTCTTTATACAATTTGTAGAACACTGGATGATAGTGACTCGTTCCCTTGTAAGTGCATTTGCATCCGCAAAGACATGCGCTAATCAGTATCAAAAAACGCCACCTCGAAATCGGGATCTCGATGATGCTTTATTGTATAGTTAATACAGGCGAATTACAAGTTTTCCCTTAGGGACACATAGGAGGTATTATTACATTAATTGCGAATAAGTCAGTGGAGCAGGGAAAAAGTAGAGGGGCAAAAAAATAGGCTCTGCATTGAGCCTGTTTAAGAAGTGCAAATTACGGTTTTCACTAATTAAATTTTAGCACGTCAAACTGCTCTTGTAATGGCCCATGACCTATCCGGACGCTTGTGAGGGATAGTTCGCAAAGTAACAATCCTAACAGGCAAGGAAGATTGTATGAAATGACAAAACCCCTGTTACCCCCCTTTTTTTACACCACTTTGTTAGGAAAAGACACTTAACCAACAGTTCATCCTACTAAAGCGGCATATTACGCCTTAATAATGACTATGCTATACTACAAGAAACTACCGAATCCGTTAATACGGTGACCTTTCGAGGACGGTTTGGTTCTAGCGCATTTGCGTGCTATATTCTAGACAGGGGGTAAGTTGCATTGGAGGTGAGGCTAAGTTACTACAACTGAATCCATCCCCAGGCACACCAACTACCGATGGTGAATGGGTTGCAGTGGGGGGGACAAATGATGACCAAGTTTCAGGTCATATTTCTGCTGGTGGCTATGATGTATCTGGTAGCCAAGGTAATCTTGGGCTTCATCATTTACCTAGTCACTTTGCAGATTGAGGCCGCCGCTCGAGAAAGGCAGCGTAAAAGGCGGACGTACCTATCACGGGTGCGGGCGAGAGATAGGGAATTATACAAGGAAGCCTATCAGTGGTATCAGAAAAGGAATGCAGAAACTGCCACGGTTGTACCCCTGCCGGTTCCCGAACCCGAAGTCGAAGAGGCGCATCCCGTCAGTGCTCAGATTCCCAAGAAACGCGATGCTCAAGAGAAAACGCGTCTTGCTGAAAGGGAACGCCTGCGGGAGATTTACGAGTACTAAGTGGGTTCTTAGCTTTGCTTCAGAAAGAAGTGTAAATTATGGTTTTCACTGGACACGAGCAATTAGAGATATCCAAAAAATTAAGACCATTCACCATCGACTCGGTTGGTTGCCCCAACCACGAGACAAAGCAGCCGGTCATGTTCAACCGCATACATGCCCGGCTGTTTCTTTCATCGGGCATCGAGCTCCCCGAGCTCCTTATTTACATATACATATGCCTAGGCGGGGCCTTTGTACATACATAAAACACATAGGCGGTATATCTACATAAACGAAAGAAAGGAAGTGCGTTGTAGAACGTTTGTTCGCTAGGGGCGCAAAAGGGTTTAATGGAACCAGGTTAGTGAATGTTGTCACTAATACTAAGAGTAAGGGGGGACGGAACATGCCGCAAACAAAATTCGGGTTCAAAAACATGCTGGACGGCATAGCTGAACCGGTCTTAGCTTTGAGGAAGAACCTTCAGGTTGTTTATTGCAACCAAGCGTATGCCGATTTGGTCGAATTACCGGTTGGGGAATTGGAAGGAAGTAACCTTTTTGATGCTGTCCCCGGGTTGAGAGATACCCCTTGTCACAACACTTATTTAGAAGTGCTAGCCACTGGAGAAATCAAACAGATAACCACTTCGTACGGTTACCGTTATTTCAGGGAAAGAGTGTACGGAACTTCTTGGGGTTTGGTTTCGATATTTCAGGATGTTACCGAGGACGAACGGATTCACAGATTGCAGACCCGTGAAAGCGGAGATTTTCGAGCCTTGCTCGAAGCAGTTAATGACGCTTTGCTCATTCATGACGCCTATACTGGAGAAATCATATTGGCCAACGACAAGGCATCGGAAATGTTTGTTTACCGACGTGAACAATTGTTGGGAATGAATATCACTGATCTGGTGAGCGGGCAAGTCCCTTACACCAAAGAGGAGTTTGCCCAGCTTATAAAGAGGGCCTTTTATTCACAGGTCAGTCCGTTTGAGTGGGAAGCCAAAGATAAAGGGGGCAGGACGTTCTGGATCAAGGTTAAACCGAGCCGCATCTCTATGGGAAGCGACGAACGAATACTCACTGTTATCCAGGACGTAACCGAGGCACGCCAGCTGAAAGCAGCGTTGAAAGAAAGTGATGAGCGTTACCGGAATCTCTTCGATAACGCCCGAGACATGATTTTTGCTCATGATTTGGAGGGCAATTTTCTCTTCGTTAACCGAGCAGCAGAAAAGATTACAGGGTACTGGCGTGACGAGTTACTCAAGATGAACATCGAACAACTGGTCGTACACGATTACTCCCAGCTTTTGCGTTCCATGATTTATCGTAAAAAGACCAAGCAAAAGGAGAACACCTATGAACTAGAAATTAGCACTAAATACCAGGAACGGGTAGTTCTCGAGATAAGTGCGTGGCCGGTGTATAAAATGGGGAAACCTGTAGCTATTCAAGGAATAGCGCGTGACATCACCCAGCGCAAGCTTACCGAAGCGGCCTTGGCAGAATCAGAATACAGCGCGCGAATCATACTTGATCAGTTCCCCGATGCAGTTCTCGCTATTAACCACGAAGGTAAGGTGGTTATATGGAACAAAGCAATGGAAGAAATGACCGGGGTTAAAGCCGAGGAAATGCTGGGCAAGGGTGATTACGAGTATGGGATCCCGTTCTACGGCATCAAACGACCACTTATGGTGGATGTGGTCCTTAATCCGGAGGAAGTAGCAAAGTATTACAAGATATTTCAATATGAGAATTACAACCTTATTTCTGAGTTTGATGTCCCCAAACTCAAAGGGAAAGCCCAGTACTTGTGGGGAACCGCAGCTCCTCTACGAAATAACAGTGGAAGCATGATCGGCGCGGTAGAAAGTTTAAGAGAAATAACTGCCCAGCGCAAAATCCAAGAACAAAAGGAAGCGACTTTACGAGGAGAAGTGGAGCAGCTAACTTTCATCTTGAACAGTATTGGTTTACCTGTTGGGATGTGTAATACTCAAGGAGTGATAGCCTTAGCCAACCGCGCCTTCGAAGAAAAGCTAGGATACGATCACGGGGAACTCTTAGAAAAGGATGTTTCCTCTTTGCTTGCCGAAAAGCAGGTCTCTGCTCCCAAAGAGGAACTGGCACGACGCCTGGCGACAGGGACAGAAGGTGAGTATGTTTTGGTCTTGAAAAAGAAGGATGGTACTGAGTTACAAATGAAAGTCAAGACAGTACCTGTCGAGCAAAACGGTGCCGTAACCAAAACCCTGATTCTGGCCCAGTTTGCAGGGGAACAGGTAGGTGAAGACCGACTTGACGGAGGTGACGCCCAATGAAACGTTACGCTGAATTATCGAGGCACGATGGCAACCAGACTCTTTTTGATCTCGTAGAAATGTCGATAGCGTCCACTTATTTCGGGGAACCTTTTCACATACATGCAGAAGGCTTGCGGGGTACAGGTAAGACCACTATTATGCGGGCAGCCAGGGATATACTGCCGACCATTACCCGTATCAAAGGATGCTTGTACAATTGTAACCCGTCTGATCCTCACTGTCCTAACCACCGAGGTTTGTCTTCTGAGGAAATCGCAGAACTCGGGGTAGAACAGATTATGATGCCTTTGTTGGAGATATCCCACTCGGCAAAAGTAGGTACAGTAGCCGGGAGTATAGACCTAGCAAAGATTACCGATCCCAACATGCCGGAAGCAGCTCTGCTCCCCGGAATCCTTCCCCAAGCTCATCGGGGAATCATTTTTATTGATGAAATCAATCGTTTGGCAGATACCTCGCCCGAGATAACAGATATACTGTTGGACGTCATGGGGCAAAAGCCAGGAAGGCTTCAGATTGAAGAAGCTGGATTGCCAGTGGTTGAGATACCTTTAGCCGTCACCATATGGGCTGCTTCCAACCCGGACGAAGAACCGGGACCATTGGAAGAAGTAAGACGACAGCTTTCAGACCGCTTCGATATGGTGTTTTACATGGGACGACCTGCCTCGGTAGAGGTAGTAGCAGAGATCCTGTCAAAGTCTACTAAGTCAAGCCGGGCAAACGAAGATGCCGCGGCAGAACAGGTTCACGAGGAGTATCGCAGGCGGATATTGGAGATAGCCGAAGGCTATGCTAAAGCTGAACTTCCTGATTTCTTGCGAAACTTTGTTGCCAGGATTTACGTTAAGCATAACCTTGAAAGTCTGCGGGCTATCGAGGCTATACAACAGGGGGCTTTGCTCTACAGTTTGCTTAAGAAACGTAAACAACCCACTGTGGCCGATGTGGTAGAAATGGTACCTTTAGCCTTAAAGCACAGGGTAGAAGGCGATACCCTGGTCAAAATAATGAACAGTCTCGAAGCCAGGTCTCCTAAGGAGAGCATTTTGAGCCTGCGCGACAAGACTGGATTGGGCAAACAGCGCGTTCCGGAAAAGGAGCAAGAAGAAACAGACGATACCTTCTTAGGGGGAGCCAGGCGCATCAAGGATATGAGCCGCAGCGAATTGATCGCTACTGAAAAGACTTTGAACCCGCAAGATTTCTAAATAACCTTGAAAATCGATTTATATAGTTAAGCTGATGCAGTGCACCGAACTACCAATGCCTCTGGGAAATTTTTGTTGAACCACGGCAAAGAACCACAGAGGCAGAAACCGGTTGGGGAGTGATGACGAGAATGAGGATGGAAGAAAAAAACGAAGCGTTTGACACTGCCAGCTTGGTAGGGAATTATCTCGGTATGTATTTTGAGAAGGAGCAGGGGGTGAGGCTAGGAGAGAGTGCCGTAGTGAGCCTCAAAGCCCACACCCAAGTACCAGGACGGAGGGGCCATGTACGAATTCTTTTGAACCGAGATGCGGGCAAAACGTACCGTGGGTTCGTGGATACTGGGCAAGTGGTACACATCGACGTTTATCACTCGCCGGGAACACTAGACCCTAGGCAGGTATCCAGGCATGTTTTTCGGGCCATCGAAACTCATTTGACTAACCTGGACCCCAGCCTGCAGTTCAATGAAGAAGAAAAGATGAAAAACGTTCTGGAATACGCTCTTAAGATTGAGGTAGTTACAAAGTCCGGACGCGGTTTGGTTTATCAACTGTCTCAAGGGGAACTTCAACCGGTAACCGGAGCCGAGGCCAAACTGAATCACGTTCACATCTTGGCCAGCCTCACACGCGAAAAGTACGGGATTATTCTTCCTATAGTCCAGGCCGTGGAAGAAGCTGTTGAGGAGGCTGGACTTCAACTTGGTAAAGTCAAGAGAATCGTTCATACCAGGGAAAAGAACAAACAAGAAAACCTAGCCGGATATCTAATTCTGCCCTGGAAGAAAAAGGGTGGAGAATACAGCCCGTTATTGTTGCGTGAAAACCAAAACCAGTTGCTTCTGAAGCTGGTTGAAAAGTTCGCCAGCGCGGAGGAGTTACAGGAGTTTCTTGAAAGTTATGGTAGCAACATCTTCAAACGCAAGAGCAGGGAGGAACAAAAACGCAAAGTAGGGGACTTAGACGAATACCTGGAACAGCTTGAGGACCTCGAGATTCTCAAGAAAAGTCTGTTTGGGCCGGTTTTGACCAAGGAAGGCAAGGAACTCATCCAATACTTGTCCCAGCACAAGTGCGACATCGAGGCTGAAATTAGAAGGAGCATTCGCAAGTCTCCCGGAAGGTCCAGGTATTACCACAGGATTGGAAAAGGGGAAAAAACGGCCTCCGCTGTGCAGTTTACGAATCGCAATAAAACCGTCCCCCTCGCCCAAAGTCCCCAAACCGGCGACTTAGCAGTCCCCGAAACTATTATCCAGGCCAAAAAAGGCTGCTTTCTCCGGGGAGAAAAACATTTTACTATACGCAAAGAAGATATGCGCATCTACGACCGCCGGGCTTACGTGCCAATCGATGTCTGCCTCTTGATTGACGCCAGTGCCAGTATGGCCGGAGATAAGCGCCAGGCCGCGTGCTACCTGGCCGAACATCTCCTGCTTACGGGCAGAGAAAAAGTGGCAGTAGTCATATTCCAGCAAACAAAAGCCAAAGTCGTTGTCCCGTTCACCCGCAACCACAAGTTGCTCACCAAAGGGTTGGCCAGCATACGACCGGAAGGGCTTACCCCGCTGGCAGACGGCATCGCCACCAGCCTCAAACTCATTAAATCTTCGCGAGTAAGCAACCCTTTACTGGTCCTTATTACCGACGGAATGCCCAATTTCCCGTTATGGACAGTAGATGCGAGGGAAGACGCTCTGACTGCTGCCAAAAAAATCGCGAATACAAAAATCAAATTTGTCTGCATTGGTTTGGAGTCCAACAAAGTCTTTCTCAACGAGTTGGCTGCCCGTGCCCACGGCACTCTCTATGTAGTAGACGACCTCAACCGTAACACCTTAATTGACATCGTACGTTACGAAAAGAGGGTAACCGCACAAGCATACAAAGAATAGATGTTTCCTACTAACGAGATGAGCCTGCCGGAGCTTAAAATAGGTGGAACCACCGGGCCCAGAAATCCTGGGCCTGTTTCTTTTTTGCAAGCCGATTGACGTTCATTGACCTTCATTTGAGGGGTTTGATGTTTCCTCTCTGTTTATGCTCCGCCATAAGAACCAGCCCGCATGTAAACACTTGTTTAAGACGAGTCTCCGTAGCCATAACCTGTTTACGCGTCTGCTTTCGGCGGTTGGATTGACGGGCATCGGTTGTGTATATTCATGCAATTTATTCATCGCTGTGCTGTGTATAAATATGCATTCTCGGGAAAGACGGTTATAGTTTATAGGTAGCCGAGCAAAGAAAGGGGAGGCGGTGGCACCTCCTCAGTTTAACAAAAGTGTGGTAAAATTCATCAAGGATAAACCTGTTAGTTCTCTTGGTGCAAGGGAAGGAGGTTCAGTGCTTTGGCTAATGTAAAGAGCTCAAGTGTTCTTAGATTTTTGGTCGTCCTGGTTCTCGGAGTTTTTATTGGCGCATTGATAGGGGTAAATATGCCCGATCAACTGGTCGACTGGAAGGGTAATGGTAACCAGTCCAGACAGCTGGCAGCCCAGGAATCGAGCGAAACAACCAAGTATGTGGTCATGGGTCCGAGCGGCATTGCTGACATGGTGGAAAAGGTTAGCCCAGCCGTTGTCAATATTGAGACGACTGTGCGCGTAGACAACGGTTATGTTGACCCGTTTTTTGACGACCCGTTTTTTAGAGAGTTTTTTGGCGATAGGTTCGGTATATCTCCCCGGTCTACTTATGAAACAGGTATTGGTAGCGGTTGTATTATTTCATCTGACGGGTACGTTTTGACCAACCAGCACGTGGTAAACAACGCCGTGAAAATCATGGTCACGGTTGCCGGTTTTGACCAGCCTATTCCGGCGACAATAGTTGGACAGGATTATGAGCTGGACCTTGCGGTTCTCAAACTTCAGAAAAAGGCCACCTATACTGCGCTGAAGATGGGAGATTCAGACCGGATTAGGGTGGGAGACTGGGTTATAGCCATAGGGAACCCTTATGGCTTGGATCACACTGTTACCGCCGGAGTCATCAGTGCCAAAGGGCGTCCGGTTACCATAGGCGATCGTCAATACCGGAACCTGATTCAAACTGATGCCGCTATTAATCCCGGCAACAGCGGCGGGCCTCTTTTGTCAGCGAGTGGAGAGCTTATAGGTATTAATACGGCAGTTAATGCTTCGGCCCAAGGGATCGGCTTTGCTATCCCCATTAATACGGCGAAGCAGGTTCTGGATCAACTGATTAGTAAAGGAAAAGTCGAAAGGGCATACATGGGAATAGGGGTTAGCGAAATAACTGCAGATACTGCCAATAGCCTCGGGCTCAGTACCACCAAAGGAGTTTTGGTGGCCCAAGTCTATTCGGGGACCCCTGCCGAAAAGGCCGGTTTACACACCGGGGACGTTATAACGGCTATTGACGGAAAAACAGTGAATAACTATGACGGGCTGAAAACTATCCTCGATACCAAGAAAGCTGGACAAACAATAACGGTTAAGGTGATTCGCAACGGTAGTACAAAAGAACTACCGTTGACTTTGGCGGCCAAGCCTTAAGAAGAGCGGCCTTTCAGGCAAGCATCAAATACACGAGGGGAACTATATTATTACTTGGGTGGGTAAACCACCCTTTTATCTTTTATAATAAGTGTTGATGGATGCGCGGAAAGAGGTGAAATCGTGAAGGAGTGTAACCAAGAAAAACTGGCACTTACCTGTACGTGCACTTATGAAGTCTGTCACCGCAAAGGCAAGTGTTGCGAATGCGTGGCCTATCATCGGCGTCGTAATGAAGTGCCTGGCTGCTTTTTCCCGCCAAGTGTTGAACGTACTTATGATCGCTCCTATCGCCGTTTCATTCAGGCTTGCCAGGAAAGGTAAGTAGAGGAAAAAGGAGTGAGAGGAATGCATCGGATCGGAGTCATTACAGGGGGTGGAGATTGTCCTGGACTCAATGCCGTGGTCAGGGCCGTAACCAAGTCTGCAATCAACCTTTACGGCTGGGAAGTCATTGGATTTGAAGACGGGTTTAAAGGCTTGGTCGAAAATCGCTACCGCATCTTAGACCTGCAGGCCGTCTCCGGGATCCTTCACCGCGGTGGCACTATCCTCGGAACGACGAACCGGGATAACCCGTTCAATTTCCTCATCGAGGAAAACGGCCAAAAAGAGTTTCGAGATATGTCGGCGGTAGTCCTGGAAAACCTTGACCGGCTCGGCATTGATGCTTTGGTAGTAATCGGCGGGGACGGAAGTCTCAATATAGCGTACCAGCTGCATCAAAAAGGGGTCAAAGTGGTCGGGGTCCCCAAAACCATTGATAACGACCTTTCAGCTACCGATCTCACCTTTGGTTTTCATACGGCCGTAGCCACAGCTATGGATGCACTAGACCGCCTACATACTACTGCGGAATCTCACCACCGGGTAATGGTTCTCGAAGTGATGGGGAGGTACGCGGGATGGATCGCTTTAGCTGCAGGGATAGCCGGGGGAGCCGATGTTATACTCATACCCGAAATACCATTCAAGCTGGAGAAGATCTGTGAAAAAATCGAAGAGCGCACGTTGACTGGCAAGAAATTCAGCATTATAGTGGTTGCTGAAGGAGCCAAGCCTGAAGGCGGGGAAATGGTTGTTCAAAAAATAGTTCCTGAGAGCCACGATCCCGTGAGGCTGGGTGGAATAGGTAATAAGGTAGGTGAGGAGATAGAAAGATTGACCGGGAAGGAAACACGGGTTACGGTTCTCGGTCACCTACAAAGAGGTGGCAGCCCTAACGCCTTTGACCGCATCTTATCCACTAGATATGGAGTAGCGGCAACAAAAGCTCTGAAAGCTGGCAATTATGGAAGCATGGTTAGCCTGCAAGGCTCGGTCGTAACCACCGTGCCTCTCGAAGACGCAATTGGCGAGTTGAAAAAGGTCCCGGTTGATCATGAAATGATTCAGGTTGCCCGGGCCGTGGGGATCAGCTTTGGGGATTAACCCAAGATTAAGGTATAAAGAGTAAAGTACTTATGTTTTAAGGAGGAGTCAGAGTTGAACTACAAGCCGAACAAGACTGTAGGAGTTCTAGTTGGGTTGTTGTTGGGGGTTCTCGGCTTCGGATCCGTCATCTGGGCTATTAACTTTTCCTTAGTGCAACCTGATGAACGCACTTTGAAGTTCCTACTCCTAGTGCCGATATACCTGTTTGCTCTTTTTTTCTTGTACATACTGTGGGGCCTACTTACTCTTACCTATACAGTTGGTGAGAGCGAATTCATTATCAAGTGGGCCACCCGCAGGATCAGGATCCCGTGGTCGGAAATAACCGATATTATTAGGGTAACTGGGACCAAAAACCTGGCCAACCTCAGCGGAATCAGCTGGCCAGGATACATGGTAGGCAACTACACCTTAAAGGGGTTGGGCGTGGTCAAGATGTATGCTACCAGAGTCAAGGGGAACGTGATTGTGCTCGCAACTCCCCGTGGCAACTTCGCCGTCACTCCGGTTGACGAAGCAGGGTTCTTGCTTGAAGTATCTCGCCGTTCAGGGCAAGAGGCCAGAGAAATCAACTGCGACGGCTTGAGCGAAGAAGTACGAGGCAAGTTACTAACCGAAGATATAGTCTATATGAGCCTGTATGTCCTGAATCTGGTCATCCTTTTGGGTGTAATCCTTTACCAGGCTATGTTCTTCCCGGGGTCAGGAGCTTCGCGAACGGTGGTCCTGTTACCCGCTTTAGGAGCGGGGGTGCTGGTTTTCAACATCGGAAACGCAAGCCGGGCATATCAGTTCATTCCTGCGGCAGCTTATCTTATCTGGGGACTTAGCCTCTTAATAATGATGACGTTCCTGGTTCTGTCAGTAGTTACAATATCGTTCTAATAGACTCTAATATGGAAGATAAATACCACTATATGACAGAGTAGTTTACTATAGTTCTATTATGTTAACTTGGTGTCGTTTCTAATATCTATGGCTCTGTTTTCGGAATAGAAAGGGAGGTACGTATGCAGCTCGGGCTCGTCGGCTTGCCCCAATCGGGGAAGACGACTCTTTTTCAACTATTGACCGAAGCGCGAGGTAATGGAGCTTACGGTGCCAGGATTGAGAAAGCGGTGGTGCGGGTACCTGACAGGCGGGTCGACTTCTTGGCGCGATTGTACCAGCCTCGCAAGACGACTTACGCACAGCTGGAAGTCATCGACATCCCCGGCTTGGTTCCGGGCTCGGAAAAAGAAGCTAGTGTTTTCTTGCAGTCTGTAAGAGATACCGATGCACTGGTTCATGTGGTTCGCGCTTTTGCAGATGATAATGTTCCGCATCTTGAGGGCAGTATAGATCCGTTAAGGGATCTCGAGTTCATCGAATACGAGTTATTGCTGGCCGATCTGGATCTGGTAGAAAAAAGAATAGATCGCATCAAGCAAGGCAAGAAAAGAAACGAAGCTGAACTTAACTGGCTGCAACGCGTAAAGAAGATGCTGGAAGAAGAAACTCCTATATCGAACATCACCTTTTCCTCAGAAGAACAAGCCTGGCTTAGGACCTACCAGTTTCTAACGGCAAAGCCGATCCTGGTAGCTCTGAACCTCGATGAAGCAAGTTTTCAGGATGGGATATATCCCCACAAACAGGAGATACTGGACTATGTTGGCCGCCGAGGAATCCCCTTGGTATTGATCTCGGCAAAACTAGAGTCAGAGATTGCCGAGTTGGAAGGCGAGGAACGAGAACTGTTCATGCGCGATATGGGTATAAGTGAGCCGGGAATAGTCCGCTTAGCCCAAGCTGCTTACCGCTTGCTCGGCCTTATCTCGTTTTTCACAGTAGGGGAAGACGAGGTGAAAGCTTGGACCATAGTTCAGGGAACACCCGCTCGCAAGGCAGCAGGAAAGATACACTCCGACATAGAACGGGGCTTTATCAGGGCCGAGGTAGTAAAGTATGAAGATTTGGAGGCCTGTGGAACGATGGCCCGAGTAAGAGAAAAAGGTTTGTTCCGGCTTGAGGGTAAAGATTACCTGGTGCAAGATGGCGATATCATCCACTTCAGGTTCAACGTATGAATCTAGATTCATTAGAAGGATTCGGCAACATAAACTAGAAACATCTACTTGAAGCCAACAGCGTGGTGATGGCAAAACGATTGTTGCTCTTTCTGGCAATAGAGGAGAGGGGGAGTCGAGATGAAACTAAGAGGGGTAGCAGCCATTACCGGAGTGGGAGAGCTAAAGCCTTCTCGAGATGCTGAAGGCAAAACCACTCTCGGTCTCTTAGCTCAATCGGCCAGCCTGGCCTTGCGGGACGCGGGCCTCACCAAGAATGACATCGATGGGCTGATAGTTGGGCCCCCGACTGAAGACCCGGCTTTCATGTGGCCGCAGCAGGTAGCAGAATATTTACAATTATTCCCATCATTTTTGGATCTGATTGAAATGGGAGGGGCTAGCGCCACCGGTGCGATCCGGCGGGCAGCGATGGCTATTGCTACTGGTCAATGCCGGCATGTGCTTTGCCTGACCGGTGGAGTTTGGAATACCGGTATTTTCAATACACTCGAAGCCAGAAGAGCGGTAATGTCCACCATTGAGGCTGAGTTCGACTTGCCATACGGACCGATGGGATTTAATTCCGCCTACGCGCTTGCTGCCCAAAGACACATGTACCAGTACGGGACTAAGCCCGAACAACTGGCCAAAATCGCTGTGGACCAGCGCTTCAACGCTTGTGCGTGTCCGGAAGCGCTTTTTTACGGTCACCCTCTAACTGTAGAAGAAGTCCTGTCTTCTCCGGTTATCGTTTCACCTTTGCATTTATTTGAAATAGTCAGGCCGTGCAGCGGTGCCAGCGCAGTTGTGGTTTCTGCTGCGGAAGTCGCAAAGGATATGCCCCAACCGCCGGTATACATTTTAGGGACAGGGGAGTTCTGCACCCATAATTCTATAGCCCAAGTGCCGGACATTACCGTTACTCCCATCAAGTACTCGGCCGAAACCGCATACAGGGAAGCAGGGGTTAGTCCCAGCGATGTCGATTTCGTGTCGGTTTATGATTGCTACACTATAACCGTACTCCTGACTCTGGAAGATGCAGGGTTCTGCCCGAAAGGGGAAGGGGGACCTTTTGTAGAGACTACAGATCTTACTTACAAAGGAAAGCTGCCTTGTAACACACACGGAGGGCAGCTCTCTTGGGGCCAGCCTTCATATGCTGGCGGGATGTCTCACGTAACGGAGGCGGTAAGACAGATAAGGGGAACAGCTGGCCTAAGACAAGTAAAGCGGAATGAACTGTGCTTTGTCAACGGTAACGGCGGAGCCTTAAGCCAGCAATGCAGCCTCATCTTAGGGAAAAGCGCCCATAGGGTTTAAAATCTTCAGCGCATGACGGCAGGAATCACTTCAAATAGGTTATGACTTCGGGGGTAATGGTCAGCCGTTCCGGGCCGTTTTCGGTCATCAGGAAAGTGTTTTCCGTACCCACGGCTCCCTCAGCAAAAACGAATTTGGGCTCTAGCGCAAACGTCATTCCCGGTATAATCGGTGTTTTGATACCTTTTGCAAAAACGGGGTTTTCGTCTAGTTCTAGTCCTACTCCGTGACCGATGAACCTCACCTGGTCCCCGGGGCGTCCCATGAAGCTGTCCTTGTAGCCCATTTTTTCCGCCAACTCCAAGGCGAGAAGATACGGCTCTTCGCACGGAGTCCCTGGCTTTATCAGCTTCAGTATCTCTTCTTGTATCAGGACGGCATCTTCAAATGCTTTGACCATATAATCCGGCAGCTCCCCTATACAGAAAACCCGGGTCTGGTCTACGGTGTAGCCGTTTACCGTACAGGCGTAATCTATGATTATAGGCTCGTTACGCTTTATCGTCCGCCACCCGGCTCCATGGGGGAAAGCCGGAGTCGGTCCCGGTCCGCCCAAAGGTCCGTCCATATAACTAGGTATACCGCCGCTCTCGCCGGCGCAGGTTACCCCAATGGATGGCCCTTGGTTAAAGGCCCGCATTACGTTATACCCGTGGTGACCATTCCTCCGTAGAACAGCTTCGAATTGACTAGCCAGCTCGAGTTCGGTCATCCCTTCGTGCAATAGCATGGGGATTTCTCGGAACGCGTTGTCTACCGTCCGACAGGCTTCACGTAGATACTCTATCTCATACGCGGATTTGATTGCCCGTATGTCTTTTACCGTTGGGGTAACATCCACAAATTTGGTGTCAGGAAACAGCTTTTGGTAGAAAAAGAAGGTATTGACTGGCAAAACGTCCAATTCCAACCCGATTCGCCCAGACTGCGTGTAACCGAAGCGGCTTAGAACCTCGGGGACATCCCTTGGACTTTTTATCGGTACGATATGGGCTAAAGGAGATTCGCGGCGTCCACGTTCCACGCTCCTTCTGACCATGAAAACGGGTTCACCTTCTGATGGAACCCATAATACCGAGTTCTGTACGGTCCCGGTGAAGTAGAAAACATCGGCATTCAAAACCAACAAGGCTCCGTCCATTTCACTTTTCTTCATCTGGCGTTGAAACTTATTTATCCTGGACTCAATCTCCGTTTTGGGAACAAAATTCATCCTGTACTCCCCCCCATTATGCGATTAAAATAAAAGAAAGATATACACAGTATAGCGCTAATTCTAGCTATGTTTATGAAATTCCTGCTTGCTGTTGGCGATAAGCGGAGTTGTGGAATGTTTGTCGCTCGTAGATCCGGACGCTGCAGTTGAACTTAGATGGACCTCAACCTTACCAGTACTTTAGTTACAAATTGGGGAAGGGCAGGGGAAACAATGGAAGGAAGGTTTATACCGCAGCCAAGCCCGGTATCAAAACCGTACTGGGAAAAGGCATCTCAAGAGGAGTTGTGGATACAGAAGTGCGAAGACTGCTCAGCACACACGTTCTATCCCCGGGTTGCCTGCCCGCACTGCTGGGGAGAAAATCTAAAATGGGTCAAAGCGTCAGGAAAAGGGAAGATTTACACGTACACCGTGGTCCACCGCACCGATCTGGACGCTTTTGCCGATAAGGTTCCTTATATATACGCAATAGTTGAACTGGAAGAAGGCCCAAGAATGTCGGCGAACATAATAAACTGTCCGGTAGACGAAGTACATACCGGAATGCCGGTTCAAGTAGTTTTTGAAGAACTCGGCTCTGACATGAAGCTGCCCCAGTTCGAACCTCGTAGCAGTTAGGAACCGGTTATGGCTGAGGCCCCACGTAATCATACTCAAAATCGATAACATGAGCTTCCTCGTCGTGCAAATCGAGGGTTTCTTTCAGAGCCTGCACGAATCTTTCGGTTTCGGCATAACTCTTGGCGACTGCCGAAAAGCCTAGGGTGCTCGCTTGCCACAGGTTGTGCCCTGCTACCTCGGCAATAGAAATGTTGAACCTCTTGCGTACCCGGTCGCTGATGCTTTTCACGACCTGGCGCTTCTCTTTGAGTGATTGGGAGTAGGGAAGATGAAGCTCAACCTTACCGTAAATGACGACCACGTTGTTAGACCCCTTCTTTGCCAATTTAAATTTATATGAAAAAACTTCCCGTGAGAAAGGATATATGACTCTTCGTATCGAATACCATTATTGACTAAATTGGCTAACTGCATCACAATCTTTCTGGCTAGAGGCTTCGCCCAACGAATGCTAGGGATGATTAGGGATAATAAAGAAAGCTGAGCGTGTTTATGCATGATGACTGGACTCATACATAATAGCTCTCTGTTCGAAATCTTTGCCCGAACAAGCCTGTGTCTCCTCTACCTCTTTTTGATAATACTTTTTTTCCGTAACCGCCACAAGATGTCAGCGCGAGGAAAAGGCTGGTCGGTTCTTACTATCGGGCTTTTTACGGACTGGATCGGAGAGGTTCTCGACCTGGTGTCCGTGGTCAGCGGAAGCAAAAATGCGTTTATCAATACGGCTAAATACGTCTTTTTTGATGCCGGTGCGTTTCTGATAGTTCTGGGAGGCATTTTTTGGGTAAGAAAGCTGGCAAGGACTATCGACAAACTGGCTTTCGAGAATGTAGTAGACCCATTAACCCGGGCTTACAATCGCCGTTTTTTGGCCCAACACTTCGAGCAGTTATTACCAAACAGGCCAGGTAGCAATCCCCTTGGGCAGAATTCCGCCATAGCCATAATAGACGTGGATAATTTCAAAAGTGTAAATGACCGTTACGGTCACGTATACGGAGACTCGGTGTTGAAAAAACTGGTGTTAGCGCTCAAGGCTAACCTGCGCCGTGATGATTATGTCATCAGGTATGGCGGGGACGAGTTTGTCCTGATTTGCTATAATGTGGGGCCCGACGAACGGCAGATAATTTTAGACCGGGTTAATAAAGCCCTATCTTCAGTAGCGCTTCCCCGCGGTGAAAGATTGACCGCCAGCGTAGGGCTTGCTTTTTCGCCCCAGGATGGAACTCGTTTTGAAGATTTGGTCGCGACAGCCGACGAAAGGATGTATTCCCTCAAGAACTACGACAGGAAAAATACTGCACAGCAGGTTTAGCAGGACGCAATTTGCTTTGCGTCAAACCAACCAGGTCGGTCGCTTTCCCACGACGTTGACAATGGGGCTTTCTTTACGATTCTCTTACTTCCGATAATGAACATTATGTTAACTTGCGAATTTCCGCGGGACCGCTGCTTGACAGTTCCCTCTCCGCTACGTTAGGTTTTGGTTAATGTCTGCCGTTTAAGGTTGTCCAAGTTGTTCACGTGGAGGATTATTTGATGGATTATTCCTTAATTGTGGATTCTCTGGTTGTCTTTACTGCAGCTTTGCTAGGTGGTCTCGCTGCTGACCGGGCCAAACAATCGGCGGTCATAGGTTACATAGTCGCAGGCATAATTATTGGTCCCTTTGTCTTGGGCCTTGTATCGGACACCCACGTTATCGAAGCTTTCGCCGAGATCGGGGTCATTCTCTTGATGTTTACCCTGGGAATAGAGTTTTCTTTTGCCCGTTTGGAAAACGTCAGGCCGGTCGCGCTTTGGGGTGGAATATGCCAAATAATGGCGCTGGTCGTTCTTGGAAGTATTGCCGGGTATGTTTTGGGCTTCTCGCTTCCGCAGGCTCTTCTTTTAGGCTGCTCGGTCGCCATCAGCAGTACCATGCTTGTTATGAAGGTTCTGGAATCTCAAGGGGAATTGAATTCTCTCCACGGAAACATCATGTTAGGTATCCTTATCATACAAGACCTGGTAGTTGTTGTAATGGTCACCTTGCTTCCCTGGTTCAGCCGCCTTTCCCTGTCTTCCCTACCCTCGTTAGGGTTTACTCTCTTAAAGTCGATTCTTTTTGTCGTAGCCGTAGTTTACGTAGCTCAGAAGATTTTTCCGCTCGTAATGAAGCGCGCGGCTTTGACCAATGATAGGGACACCTTTCTTTTGGTTGCCCTGACTTTCGGTATAGGCGTTGCCGTTTTAGGTTATTTCTTCGGCTTGTCACTGTCTCTGGGGGCCTTTTTGGCAGGCTTAGTTATTAGCGAATCCGAATTTACCCATGAAATAATAGGCAAAGTGAGTTCCCTGCGTAATGCCTTTGTAATCCTGTTCTTCGTTTCCGTGGGGATGCTGGTGAATCCTATTTGCATGGTGAATAACTGGCCGTCCCTGATTATGCTGCTTCTACTTATCGTTCCACTCAAGTTTTTGGTCTTCTTCGTAATAATAAGGCTTTTCAAATACCACAGCCGGGTAGCGTTTTACGTCGCAACCGGGATGATACAGACCGGAGAGTTCTCCTTTGTCTTGGCTAAGCTCGGCTTGGACTATGAAATAATACCTGACAGCCTGTATAACCTTATTCTGGCATCTTCGATCATAACCATGCTCTTCACGCCGTACCTTATCGAACAGGCGCCTAGGTGGTACAACTGGCTGCGCACGAAGCGCTGTTTTGCTGGGCTGTTTCCCGAGCCGGACATTGGCGATAGCGCCATCGACCCTACCCAACTGCAAGGTCATATTATCCTGTGCGGATACGGAAGGGTTGGGAAGAGTATAGGTAACGCACTGGAAAAACTCCAACTACCCTTGGTCTGCGTCGACTTCAACTATTTAGCAATTCAAGAATTAACCGCTAAGGGCATTCCCTGTCTTTACGGAGATGCGAGCAGCGAATCGGTTTTAGTGCATACACGTCCCGATACGGCTCTCTTAGCTATAGCTGCCCTGCCCGACCTGGCGAGTAACGTTCAGGTGGTTCATAACCTTTTAAAGATCAATCCGTCGCTAACCGTCTTCGCCCGGGCCCACAGCCGTTATGAAGCCGAGGTATTGCGGGAAGCAGGAGCTCTTGAGGTGGTAGAACCGGAAGTCGAAGCTGGTATGGAGACAGCTCGGCTAGTTATTCTTCACCTGGATGTGCCACGAGAAAAGGTCGAGCAATACCTCCATTCCCTTTATTCAAGACGTGTAACGATCACCGTCCAGAAGCGCGTCTACGATTCCATAAGGGAGAGTAGACTTAAGCTGCGAGAATACCTCATCGATGAAAAATCGCCCCTGGCGGGTAAACAGCTCCTAGACTCTTCAATACGCGAGTCAACAGGCTGTACGGTTGTAACGATTAAGAAAGCAAACGGTGAGCTTCTCCTCAATCCTTCTGGTAAGGAAATTATCGATGCCGGCGACCATCTGGTCGTTCTAGGAACCTCCGGCCAGCTAGCACTTTTCAGTAAATTCTTTATCGTATGAGGTGGTCAAATGGGAAACCCTTTGTTCATCAATCTAATCAGGACAGTTTTGGAACACCGTATCCGTTGCCCTTTTTGCCGGAAGTATTTCTGGGTTAAGACAAAAAAGGATCGAGCAACCTGCCCGTCGTGTTTCAAGACGTTTCATCCCATTAACCGCTAAAAGCCCGGCTATAAGCTTGCTTCTGCCGTTAACCTTGAGGGGTATTGCCTTTGATAATACAATGGCTGTTCTTAGCGTTTCCCAGGCACCTTTCGTAAACACGTGTTGTTATTAGTAGCACTATGTTTATAAGAACCTGCCCTGCCCTTTTACAGGTTATGGACGGCCAAATTTTAGGAAAGAAGCAGGAAATGTTTTTGAAGGGAAAGAATAAGGAACAGCACAGAACGGTTTTCGTTCTGGTCTTATTATTTATCGCAACAGTGTTTCGATAGTTGCAGGTTCGGATTCACTCCGGGCAAGTTTGCCAACTCTAATTTTGAGGACAAGGAGGCGGTGGGCATGCAGTTGACTGGGAACGTAAAGGTTCTTGGAAACGGGTATTTTAATTTTTTCATCGTGGGCAGGAAGACCGCAGCATTGGTTGAATGTGGAACCAGGGCTGGAGCCGCGGTTTTTCGCGACCAGTGGACACAGCTTGAGGAGAAACCCGAAATCAAGTACATCGTTGCCCTGCATTCTCATTTCGATCACATCGGAGGCTATCCGGTGCTGAAGCAGATGTTTCCCGAGGCTAAGTTGGTGGCCAGCGCGCCGGCGAAGAACATTTTAGCCAAAGAAAAAGCTAACAAAGTTTCGTTCGCCATAGATGAAGGGACTTCGGAATTGTACGTAAAACATGGCCTCCTCCATGCCATGCCCGACGCGCCCGCTCCCACTACCATACCGGTCGATATGGTGGCAGGCGAAGGTGACCAACTGGAGATAGAGCCGGGAGTTGCTCTGCGCTTTTTCGACGCTCCCGGGCACACTGTGTGCTCGATTGCGGCTTATGTGGAGCCGGATCAGGTAATGCTCATCTCAGACGCCGGGGGGTACCGGGTTAGCAAAGACTTCGTTACCCCGGTGTTTTTCCAGGAATACGACGCTTATATCAAAACCTTGGAAAAGCTTATGGCCTACCCCACCCGCGCGGTCGGCGTTGCCCATGGCGAGATCCCGGTCGGAGACGAGGCAGAACAGTTCTATCGCCAGGCGATCAAGGCAGCACAAGACGGCTTTGCCTTCATCGAAAAAAGGCTGAAAGAAGGAGCTACGGAAGACGAACTGGCAAACGAGCTCTTCGACAAATACATCGTGGGCGGCATGGCCCTCTACCCTGCCGAAACGATGCGACAGATGATGTACGTGCTGATCAAAAATGTGAAAGCCAAACTGTAATGAACAGCTGAATACTACCCGACGCGATAATTAGGGCTGATAAATACTTCGTCTCTGGGTCTGGTAGTGCATAAGAAAGGCCCAGTTCCCCTTGGTTTTGTTTGCTTTATGCACTGGGGAAACCGGGCCTTTTACCCTGCGTTTGGGTTTCAAACTTCAAGTGAGGCCAGTATTTGTTGCAGCATCTCCCCTAATACCGCTTCCTCACTTTTGTCCGCGTACTTAGCTTTCTCTACATCCGGGAACATGCGGTAGACGCCGTCGATGATTACCTCGGTGTGGGGAGGACACCCAGGAAGGTGTATGCCCACATCGGCACGATGTTGCTGGCACATGCCCATAAAGATGTTGGCTTCTTCCGGGTTGATATTAGCCCTGGTATCCGGTCCCAGGAACAGGTTTACTTCCCTATTAAAGGGACGGTCGATTAGCAGGCGGCTGGGGTCCTTCGGATCTGGGCGGCGAAGCTTGCTCAAAACAAAATGGAGGTAAGCCCTGCAGCCCCGGCAGGCTTCACCGTCGTGGACATGGAAACTTTCTCCCCCGGAAATGTCGAGTTCCGGTTCCCTGAACTTCCTGGTAACTTCGTCTAAAGGAGGTCCGATGATATCTATTAGGTCCAGCTCAACCGGGCCTAAACCCTGCAGGTATCCGAGCAAAACCGGCGGCGATGAGAGCGGGTCCAGCCCCATTACCCTTGTGGCGATTGAGTCTACCGCTACCGGATTAGTTCCCGCTATCAGCAAGTCCATCTTCTTCGGCGTTCCAGATATAGGCCCGAAGTCTTCCTGGCCATAAAGGCCGTCGATGATGATGAGGTCAGGCTTGACCAAATGGTGGATATTGACTAGATTCTGCCACAAACCAAAGAAATGAGTCATATATTTTTCGAGCGGTGGCATGGTCCCTTGTAAGTTCTTAACTGCCAAAGATACACCGGCTGCGAAGTGTATCTTCATTACAGGCAGGCTGATAATGACGTCCGCTTCCTCTAAGGTCACCGGTATCTTTCTTGCCAGCATCCGCTTGCCTCCGGGAACCGGTTTTTCTACGGTTTCATCGGCATTCAAATCAACCAGGCTGATCTTATCGGGAGCAGTTTTTACGATTTCAGGGTATCCGTAATGCTCAAACAGCTTGGTCGTAGCACTGCGGTTAATGGAAGCGCCTTCGGCGATAATCACCTTTCCCGCTAGCGGTAAAAGCAATTCCACGAGAGCCCTTACCAGCCTTATGTCGGTGACGATGCCCCCTTTGGGTATGCCGTCTTTTAGCCCGTGTTCGCTTACGATATTGGGTTTCAGGACCACAGTTTGCCCCGGCTTAACGAACCTCTCAATCCCTCCTAGCTTATCGAGCAACCCGACTAAAGCAGCTTTGATTTCGCCAGGTTCCTGGGATCCAGGCACCTTCTCGAGCGCCACCCGTTCCCGCGTCGAATACTCCTTTACAGGTTTATATTCTTTCAGCCGCCTGAAGTACGCTTGGGTCGACAGCTCCATCTTGGTTATAGAGAAGCCTTCTTGTAAAAAATGACGCACCGGGCGGAACCCGTATTCTATCATAGCGCTTTGCTTTGCTTTATCCTCCTGCCATGTTTCTGCTGCTACCAAGCTTTCCTGTTTTACAAGTTCATCGAGTAATTGCCATGCGGTTTCCGGCTGAACCAAATCTGGCTTTACAAGTAACTCTTCTACGGTGCTCTTTCCCGGGTCATAAACAACCCACCCGATGGTCTCGCCGTTTTGTTCGGCCGAATAAACAACAATACTCTCTTTTTCCCTCCACCTTTCTTGCCTGAACTTAACGTAGTCGCGCCCCTTAGGCAAAGGCCGGTAGTAGTTCTGCATTTCTTCGATTAAACCGTCGGTCATTATCCCTTCCCTAAGCACTATCTCTCTTTTCATAATTGAATATCCTCCCTCCCCTGCTGCTCTACTCCGGTGTTTCTGCGCCCGTTTGTCTGTCTTATTAACACTCATTCGACGCTCTGGACTTTTCTCCTGCTATGCCCTGCCCTGGCCCAATTGCTCTGCTTGGGACCGATTACCAGCCTGCTCCAACAGGAGACCGATTTACAAACCCTGTTAGGCCACATCCTGGCAGGAGTGCCTTACCACATTTTAGAGCAACGTTCTCTCGGTTTTGCCTGTAAATGTAGCCCGGATAAAGTGAGGGCCTTGATTGCTGGCCTTACTCCCCAAGACATCAGTGCTGCCCTACAAAGCCGAGGACACCTCGAAATAATCTTCAATCTCTGCAATGAAGTGTACCGTTTTGATGCTGAACAAGTAGCTGCCATCAGAAGCGACTTTTGACCTTAACTCAGTCCTGCCGGCTCAGGTCAAATAATTTTCTGTCTTTGCAGGAAAATAGTCTCTAATGCAGAATTAAGACGTGTATCATTCAACCCGTTCGGGTCGCAAGTTTTTTCCAATGGAGGTTCAGCGGTGTCCCAACAGGAACAGATTAAAACCGAAGATTTCTATTTATATGACAAAAAGGTGGTTTGTCCCTTATGCAAAAGCACGATCCATGTTAAAGCCGTTAGAAACAGCCGTTTACGGTTAGTCAAGCGGGATACCGATTCCATGCCGGTCTACCAGGATATAAACCCTTTATTCTACGACGTTTGGCTCTGCAACCATTGCGGTTATGCGAGGCTGCAAAACCAGTTTCCCAATCCCGTTCTGCCGGCGGAGGCAAATTTGATTCGGCAGAATATCAGTTCTAAGTGGCAACCACGTGATTACCCCCCGACTTACAGCCCGCAGGTAGCAATTGAAAGATACAAGCTTGCCCTTTACGGCGCTATGGTCAGAGAGGCTAAAAGCAGCGAGCTGGGTATGCTCTATTTAAAGCTGGCTTGGATTTACAGGAGCTTGAGTGACCAGGCCAACGAAATCACCTGCATGCAACAGGCTTGCCGCTACCTGGAAAAAGCGTTTCAGGATGAAGAGCCTCCGGTATTAGGGATGGACTCCGCCACCCATATGTACTTGATCGGCGAACTTCACCGGCGACTGGGCAACTTTGACAAGGCTTTACGGTGGTTCGGAGAAGTACTGCTGTCCCCTAAGGCCAGCAAAGCTCTAAAGGATAAAACCAGGGATCAAAAAGACCTGGTAATTGAGGCGACAAAAAGCACGTCCTAGCTTGCTTGTAGCGGTATCCCATCAAAAAGGGTACAACAGTCACCCTTCACCTCTGCCGCTTAGCCTTCCAGATTCCACCCACTGTTATTAGAACCAAGCCAGCCAAGACCAGAGGTAGCATAGCCTTTCGCGATAAGAATCCCGAGTAATAGGCTAAGGCAATAATGAAATATAAGTTGGCCCCCAGCAGCAAAAGAATAACTGGCAAGCGAGGATTCGTCTGTATCACCTCCCGGATCCCGTGTCCCCGGTCCCTGTGGCGGAAGGTTCACTGCTTGTCGATCCTGCAGACGGGACTTGGGCCGATCCTGTCCCCTGCCCTGCAGCTGGTGGGGTGAGCCCATTCTCCCCAGGGGGCGGAGCTAGTTGTTCGGGTGCAGGTTCGACCGGTACCGGCTGTTCCTGTGGGTTCGTTTCCTGCGATGTATCGTTTGGCGTTGCTTGCGGCTCAGGATTACCTCCATTATTGGGGGTTGTATCCGGTGCTTGCTCGACCGGGCTTGCTTCGGGTTCTACCCATTCTGCCGACCTGTGGGCAAGCAGTCCCGCATCCACTAACGCATTCATGTAATCGCGCCAAATGGGTCCGCAACGGGTTCCCCCGTAAGTGGCTGCGCCCTTAATGGCGTCGTTGTTGCTGTTGCCTAGCCATACAGCTGTGGAAAGTTCCGGCGTATACCCGACGAACCACAGGTCCCGGCTCTGGCTGGTAGTTCCCGTTTTCCCGGCAGCCTGCACTCTGGCCCGGGCCGATTTGCCAGTCCCGTAGTTGACCACATCGCGAAGTATTGAAGTCATCTCACGGGCGACGCTTTCTTTTACGACTGTCCTGGTCTTGATCGGGTGATCATAGAGGATATTTCCGTTAGCATCTTCTATTCGCTCAATGGTATAAGGCTCAGCCCATTGCCCGTTCGCAGCAAAAACCGCGTAGGCTGCGGCCATCTCCATAGGCGATATTCCCTTTTCCATTCCACCCAAGGCCAGGGCCAGGTGACGGTCACCGGGAGTTAAAGTGCTAATGCCGAACCGTTCCAGGTATTTAAAGGCCTTTTCTAGCCCCAAGGTGTTAAGGACTTCTACTGATGCTACATTGTATGAATTTACCAAAGCCTGCCGTACACTGGCCTTGTCTGGATTCCCCGTAGAATTACTCGGCCGGTAGCCGTTGAAATCACGAGGGCGGTTGTTGAGAACCGTATTGCTTTTTATCAATCCGCTGTCCATCGCTGCAGCATAGATCAGGGGTTTGATGGCAGAACCGGGCTGTCTTGCAACTACGGCCATATTAATCTGATTACGGCTAAAATCAGCACCTCCTACCATAGCTTTTACCGCGCCGTTGCCTGGCTCAATCGAAACCAAAGCTACATCCCGGGCTGTGATGCCCTCTGCCTCCAGCTTTTTCATGTGGTACGCAACTGTCTGTTCAGCCCGCTCCTGCATCTGAGAGTCGACTGTAGTATAAACCTTGAGCCCGCCTCTGTAAACCGCATCTTCTCCGTATTCCTGTTTTAGACGGTTCAGGATATACACAGTAAAATACGGGTGTACCAGTTCCCTCTTCTTGTATGGCCGAATATCGAGTTCTTCGGAAAGAGCTTTCTCCGCGTCTCCGGTCGTGATGATCCCGCGTTCGGACAGCACATTGAGCACTGTGGCCTGACGTATTTTCAAAGCCCGAGCATCATGGTCGGGAGAGTAATACTCGGGGGCACTGATCATGGCCACCAGATAAGATATCTCAGCCAGGGAAAGGTCAGAAACATCTTTGCCAAAATACTCCTGAGCCGCAGCTCCCATGCCACATACTCCCCGCCCCATGTAAATCTCGTTCAGATACATATTCAGTATAGCGTCCTTCGAATACTTTCTTTCCAGGGCAGTCGCGATTATGATTTCTTGGGACTTGCGCATTATGCTTTTCTTGTTAGTCAAAAACAAAGTACGGGCCAGCTGCTGAGTAATGGTACTGCCTCCCTGGGCTTTTTCACCAAGCCTCAGGTCTACCCACAAAGCCCTGAGCATACCCCGCGGGTCTATGCTACCGTGCTCGTAGAAGCGCCGATCCTCAACTTCCACCACTGCCTGTTTCAGTAGGCGGGGGAAATCGTCTTTATATATCCTCTTGTAACCGAACTGAGCCAGCACCTGACCGTCGGTGGTATAGATGGTGGTCTGAGCCGGAGCCCGATATGACCAGTCTTCCAAACTAACATCGTAAAGCTGGGCCAAAGCCAGCGGTAAGGCAGCCCCAAGGGCGAAGAAAATAGAAAAAATAATCAGTACTGCAAAAACGGTTCTCAATAACCTGTTCACCTCATATCACCTCTGAATATTTTAACACAATCGTCTTTCTTGCCTTATCTGGAATCGCGTGTTTTAAGAAAGTTTTAAAATGCCGGCATTTCCCGCATTGCCTGATTTTGAGTAAGTAGTACAATTTAGATCAGGAGTGAAAGTCCTGGAAGGAAGTGATGCTGTGAGGTTCAAGGAAGCCCGCAAATACATCGAATACTCCTACTACGCTGCCCAGATGACAGGAGCAAGACCGGTTCCCATATGTTTTTTGGGTGCTCCTGGAATCGGCAAGACGGTTTGCGTGAAAGAAGCAGCCCAAAACATCGCTGCCCAGATGGGACGGGTACTCATAGACTTCAACGAGTTTGAGCGTCTGCACGAGACTCGCCGCAACCAGCTTCTGGAAGCAGCAGTAGCAAACGGCGGTCCCTTCTTCATCGTTGATTTGAACATGCTTACCCACGAGCCCATGGATTTTAGCGGCAAACCGGTGGAGTCGTTTGCCCTGCTTTACAACGATGGTGTTATCGAAAAGAGAATAACCGCGTTCTTGCCTACTGCCTGGGTACCTTATCTCCAAGAATATCCAGGCATCCTCTTCATCGATGAAGTAACCAACATCCGCCGCCCGGACCTGATGTCGGTGATGCTTAAAATGGTAGGCGAACATAAAGTAGGTTACGCTTATCTCAATCCTACGGTTATGATAATACTTGCTGGCAACCGACCTGAACAAAGCTTTTTAGCTACAGGGTTGCCGGAGCCCTTAAGGTCAAGGGTAGAGATTATAGACTTTGATCCCCCTCTTCCCCATGAGTGGTTGGCATATGCCCAGAGGCAATACGGCGATTCCCTCGATACGGGGGTCGCTGGTTATTTATCCTACCTGGCCTCAGTTCCGGAAACCAATAATCCTGATGTCATGTCGCCTATGGTAACTCCCCGTTCTTGTGACCTCCTACTGCAGAAGGTGTGTGGTTACACAGCGTTGCTTAAACAGGGGTTTATAGATGAGACGGAGCTTCACCTCTTGGTTGAAGAGTCGGCCAACGGCATTATCGGAGTCAAAGAAGGCGGCATCTTCGCGGAATGGTATCGAAATAACATGGGGTTAGTAGATGCTTTACGTAAAGGTCTAAGAGAAAGGGATCTTAAGAATATGTCGCCCTGTGGGGTATGGGCCATGCTGGCGTTGTTGGGACACAGTGTTCCGCGATCGGCATCCGAGATCGATGAAATCCTCGTTTCTCCTATGGCGAGGGAAGTTTTAGAGAATCTAGGACCCTCGATCAAAGCCGCCGTCGCTGCCGCCAAAGAGCACGCTCCTGGTATTTTGGCGGGAGCCGGTATGTTCACGAGCGGAAGACTCGGGCATGTTCGGGCCAGCTGTGGTAGGTTGCAGTTCTTGAAGAGCATCATGGAGGGATCAGATCCCGGGGCTTGCGCTCATCTCCTGGACCTGTATCAAGAATGGACAGTCGCCGACTTCGAACAGGTCATAAATCAACAAGATAATGTCGAGACCAGGGAAATTAACCCGTTTGCCGTTTGTTCCGAAGCTTCGGACGAAACCAGGACCATTACTCGCGTGGCCGGGATCCTAATGGCTTCTCATCTGAAGGAGTTTATCTCATCCGAAGACAACGGCCGGTGACGCGATGAGAGGCGGTGCAACGCGGTGAACAAGCCGACAATAACCCGGCTTATCAAGGAAAACTTCGAAATGCTGAGAGAAAGGGATCTAGGTGGGCTGTCGAAAAAACTGGCCCAAAGCATCTCTTGGCTCATCGCTACAACCACTGATGGATTCCTGCGCTGGGCTCTTTATCAAGCGCCTGTATGTGTCATGCCTCCTGAGCCAGAGACTACTGTATTTGCTGCCGAAGACGGAAAAGTATATGTTAACCCTCCTTTTTGGAATGCGGTCGTCGATCTCGCCCAGGAACTGCACCGCGATTGGGCCGACGAGCTCCGCTTCGCCCTCCTTCACGAAGTAGCCCACCTGTTATTGCGGCATCCATGGGAGTTTCGCGGCCTCGTGTCTGAAACATTTCTCACTGCTTACGATATCGAGCCCCAGGCTGCCCGCCAGTGGGCCAACGCCTGCATGGATTACATGGTTAACAACTTCTGTTCCGACGTTTTACCGCGGGCAGACCTGATCAAAAGTCTCACCATCAGCAGTTCTCACGATCTCGAACAGTTCATCCGGAGATCCGGAGCCGATTTCCCAAGTCACTTGAAAGAAGACCTGGAAACTAAGCATTACAGCAGGTTCAGCTGGAAGGACCTATTCCTGGCCATAGTAGAGGGCAACAAAGGATTCGTTTTACCTCCAGAGGCGAAGAGGCTGAATTCGAAAACAGACTTCTTGGACAATCAACATCAAACACCTGCTCCGATAACCAGGGCTAAAGGTGTCCACGGTGAGTTGGTACCTGAGGACGCCTTGATAGTTCGCCCGGGTCTTGACCAACTGGAAGATAACCCCGAAGAAAGCTGGAGTCGTGCTATGAAGATTGCTGTCGTCGAAGCCAGGCAAAGTAAAAAAGCAGGAGACCAACCAGGAGGGCACCTGCTGCTTCTGGAACAAGCCTGTTCGGTGACCATCCCTTGGGACACACTTGTTCGTCGCGAACTGGCCAACACCTTGAACTCGACTCGCGTGATCTCTTCCTGGAGCCGACCTTCGCGTAAACTGGACGAGTATCCCGGCGTGCTCCACGAGGGAGACCCAGCAACGATGTGGCTTTTAGCCGACACCAGCGGGTCCATGCGTGACCAACTGGAACTCATCACCGGCACCGCGCTTTCTTATTTCCAATGGTTAGCCTGCCCCGGAGAGATCAAGATAATCCCCTGGGATGCCAGTGCTTATGCTGAAATCACGGTGAAATCTCAGGCGGATTTACGGCAGCTGCGCAAAATCCCGGGCGGTGGTGGCACAGTTATAAATCCCGCACTGGATCAGGTTTTACAGAAACTGGAACAGGGGCAGTTGGTGGTGGTTTGCACCGATAGCTGTATCGATGACTTGGAAATTCCAGGTTTTAAGGAGAAAATGGTTCGAATACACAAAGTTAGCGGCAACAATGTGCTGTGGTTGAATTTCGGTTCTCCATCCGATGCGAAAGTAGTCGAAAACCTCCCCGGAGTAAAGGTAGTACATCGCCGGAACTCGGGTAATGCTTACGGACATTGAGCTAGGAGGGCTGTTCATGGTTGTAAGCCCGCGTCATATGCTTACCGGTGCCGCCGTGGTTGAGTGCTATCCCCGCGGCGCGGTCAAAACCGCGGAATGGAAAAAGGACGGAGAGTATCACCGCACCGACGGCCCCGCTTTTCTAAGATACACCGAAGACGGTTTCCTGGTAGAAGAAAGATGGTACTTGAACGGGTTGTTACACCGCGAAGACGGCCCGGCTCGGATCGTCTGCAATCCTATTGGCACGGAAAGCAGGGAAGAATGGTATTTTAGTGGATTAAGACACCGTGATCAGGGCCCGGCCTATATTGCTCACGAGCAAACAGAAGGACGAATCAAGCGTGAAGAACGTTGGTATATTAAGGGGTGTCTGCACCGGGAACACGAACCTGCAGTTCTTGTTTTTCTGACCAGAGAAGGGGAAACGGTGCTTGTTTGCCGAGAATGGTGGTATAAAGATCAACGACACTGTGAAAATGGCCCGGCCCAAGAAACCTTCTACGATACGGGAACCATTCGTTCCCGAAAATGGTATGTTAACGACCGCCTGCACAGGCCAGACGGTCCCGCTGTGGAAGAGTATTTTACCAGCGGCAAGTTGAGACTAGAAGAATGGTACCTGTACGGCAAGCTACACAGGGACGGCGGTCCTGCCCGCCAAATGTATAACTCCTCTGGTAGCTGCCTAGCCCGTTACTGGCTCTGCCACGGACAGTACCACCGGGATGACGGGCCAGCAGTGGAAATAATACACACTAAAGGTTACAAGCTGATACCGGCCAGAACTTATTACTACCTCGAGGGGAAGCTCATCGCCGCCAACCAATTTCAGCAGAAGGCCAGGCTTTACCGGTTGTCCAAAAGCCTAGCATGGAACTCAGACGAGCCTTTCCGATTGTAACCAGGCTCCACCAAACGCCAACCTGCTTAATTCTCACCATTTAGGTACTTTGATAGAACTTATCATAAGAAATGATAGGACGGGTAAGATCAGTAAAAATCCCATAGCGGGCAATATAGAAGCCAGGAAGCTCAAAGCTCCCACCAGCCCGCCGGCTACGGTAATAGGGACACCCACAAAATAATCCGTTATATTCAGCACATTAAAACGCGCGAGGCGATACGCTCCACATATCACAAACAGCACCGTAACAGCGACGGAAATGAGACTGTACCCGTAAGTGGGGGAAAAAACCTGGACGAACACCAACAGGGCAGGTGCTACCCCAAAAGAAACCAGGTCCGATAAAGAATCCATCTGTTTCCCCATTTCCGAGGCTACCTGCAGGCGGCGCGCCAGCCGGCCATCCATACCATCGAGTACGACCGCCAACAAGATATACACCGCCGATTTGGCATAATCGCCGGTAAACAGGTTAATCAACGCCAGCGTTCCCAGCGAAAGATTCAAGAGGGTCAGCAAGTTAGGTACAAACTTCATGTTGCAAACCTCCCGATAATGCTCTCTCCGCCTCTGACCTTCTCCCCTACCCTGACGCAGAGCTCTACATCGAGAGGCAGATAAACTTCGGTACAAGAACCGAATTTGATAAGGCCAAAAACGTCCCCCGTCCGGTATCTCTCGCCGATCCGGGCATGACATACTATCCTCCTGGCAACATAGCCTGTGATTTGAACTACCAAGAGCTTCCCCCACTCCGTCCGCATTCCCACCAGATTACGCGAATTCAGCCGGGAAGCGTCCCGATGAAAAGCAGGAACAAACTTACCGCTTACCCTTGAGATGTATTCGACCTCTCCATCTACAGGAATTCGGTTAATGTGAACATTGAAAAGACTTAAGAATATACTGACCCTCAGAGCCTTGTCTTTGATATACTCGGGCTCAAATGTTTCGCTTATGTCCAAAATCACCCCGTCAGCGGGAGAAACTACAACCCCGGGCTGATCGGGTATATGCCGGTCAGGGTTGCGAAAAAAAAAGGCGGAAAATAAGGCCAGGCCGAGAGGCAATCCGGACCAGCTAGGCTTCCATAGGTAAAAAGCTACAGCCAAAAGCAAGAAAAACGCCACGTAAGGGATTCCTTCACGGGCGATCCTGATTTTCTTCAAACAGTACCCTCCCGTTCCTCTTTCTCCTCCGTAAATTTTATCATCAAAGCCCGCTATCAAGAAGCATTTTCTCAACATTCTGCACCCGCAACCGCGCTTCTCTTACCTTTTTTTACATTATTAGCCTTACCAACACACAGAGCAAGGCTTGGCGAGGGACGCTTGAAGACAGTCTCAGCCGTTTCTGTATGTTCCCTTTCAGGAAGCTGCCAGATTTTTTACACGGAACCGATATCGACGTAAACGATTAAAGTGCTGATAGCATGAAAAAAGCCCGATTAATCGGGCTACGTTAACAATGGTTGGTGGAGCCGAAGGGACTCGAACCCTCGACCTTCTGAATGCGAACCAGACGCTCTCCCTGCTGAGCTACGGCCCCGTCCATATCCTGAGCATTATTTTACATCCTAGGCAATCACTTTGTCTAGAACTTGTACTAGTTCAACACATGTGAGACACTATGGACTAGCGCAGTGTTGTTGTAAGAACTGGGTGGGGCTTATGTATCCCAGGCTTTGATGCGGTCTGAAGTCATTATAGACCTTGGAGGTCCATCGCT
>NZ_JABUEX010000095.1:0-6065 GCF_013314835.1 Syntrophothermus sp. | reverse complement strand
GCCTGGAATAAAATGTTAAATTACATTGTGGTTTGGTTTTTGACCTTAATCTAGCGAAAAAAGAGTACATCTAAACGACTAACAATGTTTTACCTTTAACAAAAAAGCTAATTTTGCAAAAGGCTCGTATATGGTTATTTGGAAGAGCAAGCCGTTTTGCAACGTTTTGATTTTCTCAAATAATTTGCTTTTCTTTGTTACAGGCAGTTGGTTAAGCAGTTCTGAGAGTTCCATTATATACACCTCCATTTCTATTATATACATTTTCATGCAAAAGTAAATACAATTATCACACATAACCACCAAAAGACATTGCGCGAGCTTCGCTCGCTGGTCGGTGGCGGGCCCGCGCGCGCCCAGGGGCGGCGGCAGCCGCCCCTGGTGCTTTGAAGTGATGATGTTGGGAAATTGTGTGTTTTTCTTGTGGTGCAGGAAAAGCAAAGGCAGGGTTTTGAACCTGCCTTTGCCTATTTGCCTTCACTCGCTGCTTAACCGCAATACTAACTCGTGAAGTTTGTCGTCTACTTGTTCCTCGCTAGACCTTTTGTTTAAATAATCCCAGTCCAGCTCGCTGCTCATTGTCTCCAACAGATACATACATTGTTCTTCGTCTCTGCGACTGCGCCAATGTTTGGCTGCGTTGAGGCGGTCGATGATTAGATCTTCCGGGCCTATTAGGTAAACTTCGGAGCCGTCGATCTCAATAGTCGTGATCTTTTCCCAGTCCCCAGCCAAAGTTCCATCCGGTATCTCTACAAACAAGTCAAGTTCATCGTTAATCCAATGCCGGCCAGTCCCTTTTTTAAAGCCATTTTTCTCCAAGATCGCCGCAACATCCTTGCGCCAGCTGTCTCCCACCACCAGGTCAATATCCTGAGTGACAAAACCGCCGCTGGTATAAATCAAAACAGCACTGCCGCCAACAATTACCGGCTTAATTTGGGGATTAACTGACTTTATCTCTTTGTTCAGTCGAGCTATGGCTCGGAGAATCTTAATGACCATCTCCCTGGACATTGAACCTGATTCTCCTTTCTGTTTTAAACCTGCTCATGTCAACAAATCCCTGTCTGATTAAAGCCTGATGCCTGCGGCCGATCATCTTGGCTAACGCAACACTTTTGTCGGGATCTCTTGGTTTGTCCCCTGACCTGCCGCCAGATGCCAGGCTCATTACCCTGGCTCTGGCTCTGTTGTTGGCAGGGTTTTTTTTCAGCCAATCGTTTATCGTGAACCTTCTATTGGCCATTATGCTCCACCTCTTAGAATTATTATATCCAATTAGCTTATTTTCCCAAAGCCTCATTTGTGAACACATTTTTCGTAATATACCACGGCCGCGCTGTTGAAGTTTTGGCGCTGAACGTGGTCATGTACGTCTCCAGCTTCCCATCCGTGAGGATGTTGTTCAAATACTGAAACGCGATCGTGCCGGCCATAATATTTGTCGCAATGTTCTGCGGGGCGCTGACTACCCGCTGGCTGCAACTCTCTTCCGACTTGAAAATCGTGTCTTTGTCCGCCAGCATGTCCGGATAAACTTCCGTAACCGGAGGCAGGATAGTTTGCCCGTCCTTCTTGATCCCGCACACGACCTGCCCAGTCCATTCGTCACAGCCACTGTCCAGCCAGATCAGACTGTTTGTCTCTTGGAAATATTCGTGGAACAGCTGCCGGCTGCGGTTGTTGTCCACCGCCCCGACCAGTATCTTCTTCACTCCATAGTATGGCGCAAGATACCGTCCGAGCGTTTCTTTGTCTTCGATGTAGCGGTCGATGTACTCGATGTTCAGCCCGTATGCCGCTGAGTACCGTTCCGCCAACACCTGCGCTTTGTTCCGTCCGATGTCCCGCCGGATGAAGTTCTGTCGCCGGCAGTTTGCTTCTTCTACGATATCCCCGTCGGCGATGATCAGCCGGTATTCTGTCTCATTCTGTTCCTGCAGGGCAGCTAATAGCCGGGTCAGGTAGTACAATATGTACCCACCGTTGCCGCCGGTGCCGACCAGCAGGATTGTCGCGCCTTTTATCGGCGCTTCCTGCGTTATCACAACTTCGTAATATTCTTCACTGAAGTTATATTCCATACAAAAGCTCCTCCTCGTTCGGCAAGATGATCCTGCTTTTCTGCACTTTTTTGTCCCAATCCTGCGGATACCCGCTGAACGGGTACTCAAACATCGTCTCCAGCGGGATTTCTTTGTATTTCCCGCCGCAGGACATGCGGAGTTTTAGCTCGGGAAAATATTTGTTCAGCTTCCCAACCACCAGATAAAGCCCAGTTGCCTGCTGGTTTTCGTCATCCGTTTGGCTGAATTTTGCCGGCATGTTGTTGTGACTGTGGCATTCGACTACCAGCAGATGCCGCTCGCTCATCTCCCGATCAATCCTGGCGTTGATTTCTGTGCTGGTTACCACCTGTTCAGGCACCCAGGCAAAGTATTTTAAGTTTTCTCTGTCCCAGTATATCTCCGCCAAGACTTCGCTGGGTTCTTCCGTTTCAGCGTATGCCCTGAAAAACGCCAGCACTTCCGACAGCACCGCAAACGGTATCCTGGGTAGTGACGGGCAAAAACCTTCGTCCACTTCGTCAAGATCGTAGACGTGGTCCGTTTTGACCGAGAACGTCCCCAGCTCGGTTTTCCGCACTTCGTACAAACCATCGCGGCCCATCAGGATGTTGATGGGCCGGATGTTTTCAACCAGTTCTTTTATGCTTTTGAAGTGGCCGCGCAGCTCGTTCATTTCCCCCCTACCCCCTTTTCTCCCCGATCGGGTAAACACGGACGATACTGTTTTTCTCATCAAACTGCATGTCCGTGTTGTCCTTGGTGAGTTCGGGGAAATCTTTCTGGAGCCGCGCCCGGATCTGCTCCAGGGTGAGGCTGGGGTCGGTAACGGGGATTTTCTGGCCAGCGTAGCAGACGACGACCGGTTTGCCGATTGGTTTGTCTTTGTCATCTTCCTTTTTGTCTGTGCTGGCAGGTTGTTTAGCTGGTTTCTTGGCATTTGCCGGTTTTACGCCTTCCAATGCGCCAAACAGGGTGAGTTGCCCACTTTCTTCAGCAATTTCTTCTTCAGGTTCAGCAGAAGGTTCGGCTGCTTCACAGCAACCTTCTGCTGTTTGTTCTAAATCCTTTTCAATTTCAATATCTTCAAAGCTGAGTTCAAGCATTTCTTTTTCGCTCATTTTATACCCCTCCTATTTTTTCAAAAAGTTGTTTGAATGTTATGCTGGCATCAACCAGGATGTTTTCGTCAAACTCTTTGCCCTGCGTTATCTCCAACAGTTCACGCAGCACCAGCCCGGACCTGTTCGCCCCTTCGTACCAGTCGTCGTTCATCGGGCAGGATACGAAAAAGTACGGCAGGCCCGCAAGCTGGCTTAAATCCTTGATTTTCGGCAGGGCGTTTGCCCCGAAACATATCTGGAAGCTGCCGCTGACGTTGGAGTACGGATAGCGGTACAGGGGCGTGTCGTTGTTTATAAATAACTCTTTGCGGCTTACGCAGGCAACGTAGCTTTCCCGGATCCGTTCCTGGTACACTTTGTAGAAAAACACCATCCGCGGCTGCGGGACGTTTTCGTATTTCGTGTTGTAGTACACTACGTCGGCATGCGGTTCGTTGTATTCTATTGCTACGGTCACTACTCCGTCGGTCCGTTCCGCGTAGCCCACGCACCCCCTGGGAAGTGCCGGCGACACCACCGCTTTGACTGCTTCTGCTTCTCCTGCCATTTCCGCAAACAGGTCGCAGAGTTGTTTAATGGTGATTTGTTTGCTGGTCCTGGTGCCGTTGTATTCCGACTCGATCCAGATTTCGCCCCGGTTGTTGATCCGAATCAGCGTTTCCTCATAACTAATCAAGGCCGCTCGCCTCCTCGCCCAAAAACCGGTCGAGTTTGATCAGCACATCGACGAGCTGGTTGTCCACTGTGACAACATCATCAACTTGGATTATAATGCAGTCGTCGGCCAGCTCCGCCGCTGCGACGGCTTCCTCAAAATAGTAGTCGTTGGTGCAGTTTGCCAGGTCGTTCAGCAGCCATTCTATTTTTCTTTTCGTTTCTTCCCAGCCGGGCTGTCTGCGCAAACAGCCTATACGCGGGTCTTTGAGCAGGAATTGGGAAGCGTCTTGGCGGTACTCTACTTTATCTTCCCCGAAGATGATCTCCAGGTAGCTGCCTACAACGTCTTCGCTTTTGGTTTGGTATTTGTTTTCCATGTCCAGCGTGCGGCCCTGCACATCGTAGCCCGCATCGTGCAGGCGTTTTAAACTAATCAAGTTGTGTAAAACGGCTATCAGGTCCCATTTTTCGTCTGTTGACAGAAAGTTGTACATCGCCATCCCCCTTCCGCATCAGATGTAGTCTGGCTCAACCGCAAGCGGCGGCGCAAAGTGCAGTCTGTACCGCAGCTCCTCGGTAAGCCAGTATTGGTGCAGCGGGTTCTGGTCGTTGGCTGTTTCTTCTCCGTCATCCATCTCGTCAAGGCAGACGTATTCGTAGAGCGCATACAGCGCTGTTTCGGCATCCCTCAACGTGAACGAATTGTAGTCGATCTCTTTCTGGCCGTGCCAGTGCCTCTCCAGCACAGCCATTACTTTTACTATCGACTGGTAGGTCTCCAGCTCGAGCTTCTGGGTTTCGCTGGGCAACCAGCTTGCCAGCGCTTTAACCGCTTGGCTTGTGTCCAGCATTTTCTTTTCCCCCTTTTTTGTGATATAATGTAATTAGGTTTTAGAGGGGAGGCCAGCCCCTCTGGAGGTAGTTTACCTATTGGTGGTTGCGGCGTTCATCGCCGCTTCTTTCATTGAGCAATCTGCGGAAATAATCCGCAAACATTGCGCCTGAAAGAAATACGAGCGACAGCGCAAGCAACGCTTCCATAGGTCCAACACCCCCTTTCTCAGAAGCAAACGCCCCTGATGGCCCTAATGTTTAACCCGGCTCAAAGCCGGGTTTTTGTTCAACCTATTTTCCTTCCTCTTACAGTACCGTACGGTGTGAACGGTACTGTTTCTTTTCGTTGGTAGATCGCGCGGGCTGGCGGCACCGCCCGGATGCTCCGGATGCGGCCTACCGGCAGGTCGGTCAACGGGAACGCCCGCCAGAGGTGTGTGGTATAGTACAGTTCGCCGTCCCTGTTTTGATGGAAAGAAACGGTGATCTGCCGCACTCTGGCTTTGTAGCCTACGCCCAGCGGCACCTCTACCGAACCGAGGAATGTTATCTGGAAGTTAGCTCCCCGGTACCGCGGTTGTAAGCTGTTGACTGCCGCTCTGACGTCTGCTTCAGTCGGTGTGTTGGTGAATATCTTGGTGTCTCCTACTGTTTTGACCATGAAATTACGAAACGGGCTTTCTGCACAAGCCCGTTTCCTTTCCTCCCTTTCCTTCAAGGTTAAAAGGCAAACCGGGCTGGTCTTTAGCCCGTTTCTAGCTGACAGCCAAATCTTTGGGCTGCCCTGCTTTTTTGATTGTTTGGTTCTGTACCTGCCAGCCAGCAAACCGCCGGTCTTCCTTGATGTACCCGTTCAGCTGGCAGATCGTCCGCGCCAGGTTGAGCGGTGCCGCATTGCCATACAGTTTGAGAGCCAGTTCGCTAATGGAAACCGAACTCTGGTCTGCAAGCAAATTTAACACCGTTTTCCTGGCCTGTTCGCTCCAGGTGCTTTTGAGTATTTTTTACCACTCCTTTCACAGAAAAATTAAAAGCCACGTATCAACAAAATACGTGGCTTTGTGTTTGGATAGTTTATAGAGGGTTGTTTAATAACTTTTTGGAGGTTGTGTGGCCCAAGCCAGCCTGCGGCCCGAGCATTCTTCAAACGGTTGTGTGCTTCCTTCTCGCCCGGAGAAGAAAGAATAGTGATGGTTTATTTTGCTGATATTATACCAAAAAAAGCCTGCATGAGCAATGCCCCGGCAAGCTTTTGTCCGTGTCAAGATCTAGTAGGTATCTCCACAAAAATTTTTTCCGCTATGAGACCTCACCGTTCAAAACATCAGCATCAAGGCAGCGGCCTTGACAGCCACCCCACAGGTGGTCAAATATTGGCACC
>NZ_JABUEX010000094.1:0-6104 GCF_013314835.1 Syntrophothermus sp. | reverse complement strand
CACCCCGACCAGGGTAGACGTGGACAGGGAAACTCCGGTAGGCCCCGGCCGCGCGAGATAGTTACGGCACTTCGAGAACAGCGAACGAACGAGGTCTTCCTCAAGAGAAGCACCTCGTTTTTTATTACCTAAAAAACTTACTGATAGCATAAGATGGCATTCCGGCTCCGGTCCCGATCCCCGGGTATACAAGTTGTCATGTTCTTTCGACAAAAGATCCCAAAATTCACCGTTGACGTTTTTTTTTGACGTTTTTTACTATTAAATTAGCCTTGGAAATCAAGATTTTTTGGTCGATCCTTTTGTGTAAAATGTTTAGGGCAACCCTCAAAGACTGGCATTTTTAGGCAACTGCTTTTGCTTTATGTAAATTGCCAGTGTTTGCAAGAAGGATTTTAAATGAACTTTACCGAATACGAACAGAAAAAAATCGGGTTTTAGAAAGGAGAGAGGGAATTTGGAAGCAGAGGAGCAGCGGGGGATGTGGCGGTGTTTGCCGGGGGTGCTGACCGTCCCCGGGAGGGCTTTTGAGGAGATCGCCGCGCGGCCCGACTTTCTTAAACCGGCTTTTTTTATTTGCGGGGCAAGTTTTTTTCTTGCCCTGGTGCTGGCGCCCAAGGTTCAGGCGGTGGCCTTGTGGGTGCTGGAGCAGAACAGGGTTCAGATCCCGCCGGAGCAGCTGGAGGCGGCGCTTTCCATTGCGCCCAAGGCGGCAGTGGCAGGAAGCCTCGTTTCCGCTGTTCTTGCCCCCTGGGTAGTCTGGCTTTTGATTGCGGGGCTGCTGAAGCTCTACTCCCTGCTGAGCACAAGAGAGGCGTCTTTCAAGGTGCTTTTCGCGGCCTCCGTTTTCGGCTACCTTCCCATTCTGATCGGCGGGGTGATCGCCACGGCAATCGGGATCGCCGTTCCGGTGGAAAATTTTCAGCAGGTGAGCCTCAGCCTTGCCTCTTTTCTTCCCCAGCAGAAGGGCTTCCTCTACTTCTTTCTTAGCAGGTGCAATCCTTTTACCTGGTGGAGCCTCCTCCTCTGGGGGGCGGGTGGAGCGGTTGCCATGAAAACCCGGCCCTGGGGTGTGACTGCCTACCTTTTTGGATGCTGGGTGGCTTATGCTTTGCTGGCATCTTTTCTTGCAGTTTGGAAGACGCCTTCCGGAATTGGTTGAGAGGGTAAGGAGGAAAAGAACCGGTGCGGGGAACTAAATTCTGGATTCCGGCAGCCGGTGCCGTCTTGATTGTGGCTGTGATTGCGGCCAGCGCCGTCCGGGGATTTAAGGGATCGGCGGTGGAAGTAAAAACTGCGACGGCAGAAGTCCGGCTGTTTGAGGACAAGGTGCTGGCAACGGGCAGGGTGGAGCCTGTCAGTGAGGTGGATCTCGTCTCACCCTTTGCGGCAAGAGTTTTGAGCTTGAAGGTAAAGGAAGGGGACCGTGTTCCCCCGGGTGCGGTGCTTGCTGAACTCGACACAAAAGAAGCCGAAAAGCGGGTAAAGGAAGCGGAGGCGGCGCTTGCCGTAGCGGAGGCCGAACTGGCTCAGGCAGGTGCTCCGGCCGCGCCGGAAGAACTGGCAGAAGCCGGGGCGGCGCTGGAAGCTGCAGAGGCGCTGGCCGAAGCCGCCCTCAAAAAGGCAGAGCGCACCCGTTATTTGTTTGACCAGGGCGCTGTCTCTCAAGCTGAACTCGAAGCTGCCGAAACCGAGGCGGCACGCGCCCGGGCAGAAGCTGATGCCGCTGCCGCCCGCCTTGCAGCGCTCAAGAAAACCGATCCCAGAAAGATCAAAGTGCTCCAGGCCCGGGTCGAACAGGCCCGTGTGGCTGTTGATAATGCCCGCAAGACCGTGGCCGAAGGCCGCCTGACGGCTCCCGCAGCCGGTGTCGTCATGGAAGTCGCAGCTCGAGAGGGAGATTTTCTGCAGCCCGGTGCGCTGATTATGACTGTGGGGGGCCTGGACCGGCTTCAGGTTGTAGCCGACCTCAGCGAGCAAGACATCGGCGGCATTGCGCCCGGGCAGGAGGCGGAGATTCAGTGGGCCGGGCAGCCGGGAAGGACCTGGCGGGGGAAGGTGGTGCGGGTTGCCCCTGCTGTTGCCAAAAGCAGAGAGCGCGAAATGGAGAATGTGGTTCGGGTTTGCCTGGAATTTAACCAGAAACCGGGGGGCCTCCTGGCGGGAGCTGCGGTAGATGTGTTCATCTACCGTGTCAAACCGAAAAAGGTGCTTCTGGTGCCCAACGAGGCAGTGATTGGTGAAGGGAAGAAAAAAACCGTTTTCGTCGTGGAGGGGAAAACTGCCCGCAAGCGCCCGGTTGCGGTGGGCCACAGCAATGAACTCTATACCGAGATCAGGACCGGCCTGAAACCGGGAGAGAGGGTTGTTTTAGACCCGAAGGGCCTCAGAGACGGACAGCCTGTACGCGCGGCCAGGGGGAGGCAAATATGATTAAAGTAATCGGGCTGAGCAAGGTTTACGGAAGCGGGCCGGCTGCAGTAACTGCGTTAAATAACGTTACCGTAGAAATTGAGACCGGGGAATTTGTGGCTGTGATGGGCCCTTCGGGCTCCGGAAAATCAACATTTTTAAGTATTCTGGGTTGCCTCGAACGGCCCACATCTGGTCAGTACTACCTTGACGGCCGCGATGTCAGTTCTCTAGATGAGGACGAACTGGCGAGCCTGCGCAACCGGCAGTTCGGCTTTATCTTTCAGACATTTAACCTCCTTCCCCGCTACGACATTCTGCGCAACACGGAACTTCCTCTGGTATACGCGAATGCTGGGCGCAAAGAGCGCCGGGCGCGGGCGCAAGAACTGCTTGCGAGGGTAGGACTGGCGCACCGCTTGAAACATAAGCCGCCGGCCCTTTCGGGCGGTGAACAGCAGCGGGCGGCGATTGCGCGCGCCCTGGTCAACGATCCCACGGTGATCCTGGCCGACGAGCCCACCGGCAACCTGGATACCCGCTCCAGCCACGAAATCATGAAAATTTTTACGGAATTGCACAGGGAAGGAAGAACCATTGTTCTCGTTACTCACGAACCGGATATTGCCCGCTACGCCGGGCGCATTCTCCTCTTTCGAGACGGTGCGGTGGTTGGGGAGGGGCTTAAAGAATGAGGCTTGCCGATCTCACCCTTGTTGTAGGCGAGAGTCTTGCGGCCCACCGCCTCCGGGCGGTCCTAACGATTTTGGGAATCACCATTGGAATTGCGGCGGTGATCGCCGTTGTTGCCATCGGTCAGGGGGGCAAGGCCGCTGTTCTTTCCGAGATCGAGAAGCTCGGGAGCAGCTGTTATTTCGAGATTACGGTGGACTATACCCGGGGAGAAGCGCCTACGACCGGAACCTTTAACCTTCAGGATGCTTTCATGATCAAGGCGCTTTCCCCCGCTGTGGCAAAAATAGCCCCTGTCAGTGCCGGCAACATGATTGACATCCGCAGGCCCCATGCCAGGGAAAAACCTGTTTTGGCTCAACTGATCGGAACGACTCCTGACTTCAGCGCAGCCCAGAACCTCACAGTCAAGGCAGGGCGCTTTTTGTCTCCCGCCGACATTTCGGCCCACGCCCGCGTCGTGGTGCTGGATGCGGCTCTGGCAGATGAAATTTTTCCCCGCTCCGATCCCCTTGGCAAGATAGTTTTTATTAAAGATGTCCCCGCCCTGGTGGTTGGTGTCGTCCAGGTGCCGGAATCGGCGCTTCTCGGGATGATGAAGTTGAGGTACGCCTACGTTCCCCTTGATTTCGCCCAGAAAATCTTGAATTCGCGTGTTATCCACCAGCTTTCCGGAGTGGCGGTTTCCAAAGAGGCTCTTCCTCAAGCCATCGAGGATAGTTTAAAGATCCTCAAGAGAAGGCACCCTCGCGCTGATGTCCACTACCGCGGCACTTCAATGGAAGAGAGCCTTACGATGGTGGAGAAGGTGGCTTCGGTGATGACCCTGATCATCGGGGCGGTGGCCGCGATCGCCCTTCTCGTCGGGGGTGTTGGGGTGATGAACATCATGCTGGTGGCGGTTACCGAGCGGACGCGGGAGATCGGGATCTTGATGGCCCTTGGCGCCCGCCGCCGCGATATTCTTCTGCAGTTCCTTTCGGAGGCAGTCGCCCTCTGTCTGGTGGGAGGCTTCTTCGGAACTCTCCTCGGCGCCGGGGGGGCGGTGGCAGTTGCATGTTTTGCTCACTGGCCGCCTCTCATTTCCTTCTGGACGGTGCTTTTAGCCTTTGGCTTTGCCGCCTTTGTGGGCCTCTTCTTCGGTCTTTACCCTGCTAGCCGGGCGGCGTCCTTGAGTCCCGCCGAGGCGCTCCGGCACCTTTAAAAACCTGCAAGAATGTGTCGTGCTGTAATTCTGCCCAGAAAATTGTGTGCGCCGAAGGGTTCAGGTTTCTCGTAAAGAAGATAAAACCCAGTTGACTCTCCCGTCTGTGGAGAGTATGACTTCCAACCTCGCTAAGCCTCTAATTTCTATGCTTTGGACCACAGGTTAAGCTTCTACGCTACAGCCTCAGGCTCTAAGGTCACCCGGTAACCGAGTTCTGCTAGGCGACGCACGTGATGCTTAAGTAACTGTTGATGGTTGAGTTGATCAAAGAAGTTAGGCCCAAGTTCCCGGTAAGTGGTCCCTTTAGCCAGTAGATGGTAGGCGATAACCAGTATGCTGTGCGCCACAGCCACGAGTGCCCGCTTCTTGCCCCGCCGGGCGGCTAGGCGATGGTACTGGGCGGCAAGGTATGTCTTCCGCGTTCGAGAGGCGGCCCAAGCTGCTTCCACCAGAACTTCCCGCAGCCAGGGATTGCCTTTGCGTGTACGCCCGGTTTTACGTTTACCGGCACTCTCGTTGTTGCCCGGACAGAGACCCGCCCAGGAGGCCAAATGTTTGTGGGAGGGAAAAACACCCATATCAATGCCTATTTCGGCAATGATCGTCCAGGCCGCCTGCTTCTTTATTCCGGGAATGGTCATCAACTGTTCGACTTCTTTGGCAAAAGGGAGCATCCGCTCCTCGATCTCCGCCTCCACAAGGGCAATGGCCTGCTCTAAAAAGTCAATGTGGGCCAGGTGTTGCTGGAGGAGAAAACGGTGGTGGGGTTCCACCACTCCGGACAGTGCTTTTTCTAGCTCGGCCAGTTTGGAACGTAAGGAGCCTTTGGCCAGTTCCGCCAGGACATACGGATCGTTCGCTCCCTGAGCTAATGCCTGAAGAATTGCCCGCCCAGAAGCACCCAGGATATTGCTGGCTACCGAAGCCAGCTTGATGTTAGCATCTTCTAAGACTTTCTGGATGCGGTTGATAACCCGGGCTTTTTCCCGGACCAATGTTTTCCGGTGACGGGTAAGCGCCCGTAGTTCCCGGATGGGTTTGGGCGGTACGAAGCTGCCCCGCAGCAAGCCGTGGCGCAAAAGTTCAGCTATCCACTCAGCATCACTTACATCGGTTTTCCGGCCCGGGACCTGTTTAATATCTCTGGCGTTTACCACTAGCAGTTCGAAATTGCCTTCCAAAACGTAGTACACAGGCTTCCAGTAAACGCCAGTGCTTTCCATGGCCACATGGGTGCAGCCGGCAGCACTTAGCCAGTCGCTTAAAAGGTTTAACTCACCGGTAGTGGTGCCAAAGGTACGGATTTCCTTGTGCGGTTTACCTCCTTTACCCGAAGTGATCAGGCAAGCTACCACCTTAGTTTTGTGGACGTCCAGACCACAGCAGCGCTCGTAGACAACCTGCATGGCTTCTCCGCCCTTCCCAAATGGATTTGGTGAACCGCCCCGGGCCACCGCTAAAGAACAAAGATTCTGCCCAGCGTGCTCCCATAAGAACGGGGCAACATTCGGTGGTTCCTGGCGCAGTGGCCAGCTTCATACTTGACACCGGACTTGTTGTACCAAGAGTCAACGAGCTTTCAAGGGCGGTCCGAGGCAAGTATAGCACAATTTTCATGCCCCGGTGGTGGCGTGAGCGCCATGTCCTGCTTGACAGAAGAGCGTGGAATTCCGTATAATTACTTCGAAGTCGAAACCGGCACATGGTTTAAAAGGGAAAAGGGCGAACAACGCGATGAGCGGGACGTTTATGCTGTTTCCAGGGAGCAGCGAGCCGGGGAGGGTGCAAGCCC
>NZ_JABUEX010000016.1:0-57309 GCF_013314835.1 Syntrophothermus sp. | reverse complement strand
CCAGATTGTTTTCTTTGATAAATTCCCGAAGGTGCTTCCTAAAAAGTTTTTCGTCCATTTTCCTTACCCCCTTGGTAAAAGTTTACCTTTTTCCCAAAGGGGTTTACACAGTTAATTGTACAGTCCCCCATACAAGCCTCTATCATCTCAATTACCTTCTTTGCCTGCACATAACAATTCTTGTTTTCAAGTGCAAACTGTCTCGCCCGCTGGCCTCGTATATTTCTTTCATGCTGAGGTAGCATTAGTACTCGTTGTATCGCTTCTGCAATGCCATCATCGGTTTCATTTTCAATGACGTACACATAATCAAAGTACTCTTCAGGGATACCGGGTAAACGTGTCGTCAATACCGGAGTCCCTGTTGCCATATACTCCAGAGTCTTGGAAGGGAACGAATATAAAGCAAAAACCGAATCCGATGGCCGTGGATTAATTAGCAATGATGCTTTCTTCTCAAACTCAACAACTTCTTTCCTGGGATACATTCCAAAGAACTTAATTCGTGAGTCTATTAACGCCTGTTGTCTAATCTCGTCGTCCATGTCCCCGGTGCCAAAAATCCATAATTGTATATTCTCTTGTCTCAATTTCCTAAAAGCACTAATCAACTTATCAATGCCAAACTGTCTATATAAAGCCCCAGCATACATAATAACATTATCAGATTCCATGCAAATTTTATCATCCTTCACATCTGTCAATTCAGGATCACTCATTCCTTCAATTACAATCGACGGACGATTCTTCCGATTGATAACTCCATTCATATACTTGGTCAGCAGAATGTATCCATCAAATCTAGATTCGGCTATATTGCAAAGCCACTTAAAAGGGTAACTCAGCACCTTCTTTAGGCCCGATTGTTTAGTATACGTCAAGATTAACGAGGGTAAGTCAGGAACTATAACAAAAACCGGAGTTCTTATAATTGGTCGCAAGATGAGTGCCGAAAAAACCATGGGTACGTTAATACAGGTGAAGATAATTGCTTTTCTTTTTCTCCTATTAAATACTGCCCATCTTATTATTTCAAAGCCTAATCCTATAGATTGGATAAGCTGCTTAACAAGTGGTAAATTTACAACGGGCAAATAAATGCACAACGTATTACCAAATAATCGTTCACTATATGAAGGCCAAAAAATGCGCTTGTTAGCAGGAAAGGATGGGATTAACCGAAACGAACATGCAGTAACATTTACATTGTCTAACATACTAAATCCTTTTAGAAATAGCCCTTCAAATACTTGCGATGCGGAACCGGCAGGCTTTATAGTGCATTCCGAAACTATTTTCCAATACGTCTGTTCTTCGGTAAAATTCGTTACAAACAATAGTTCCATCTTACTCTCAAACTCCTCAAAACCTGTTCATGCCAGCAATGTGAGCAACGGTACGGGCTATCATGTAATATGCACGTGCATTTATTAGAAACAATATTGAACTTAACCGTACCCTGACATCAGAAAAGTCTCTAAGGCGTTTCATCCTTTCTGTAGCTTTTAAATCATTGCACAACTTAACAAACTTCGGGTAGGGCAAGGCACAAGCCGCCTGCCACAGGGTTGCCCATACCCATCTTGCCACACCATGTATTTCAAATTCCTTTCCAAAAGAGGGACAATGGACTTCAAAAAATCGCACCAAGTCCTCCATCAGGTATAACCCTTCCAACCGCTCAGGCCCAAACTTTGCCATGGCCGATCCTTCCCTGAATCTGTAATTGTACAGACGCCTGTGGCAGAGGCTTACTTTGTCTACATGCGCTAAGGCTCTCCACACGAAATGCAAATCTTCAGAGTAACGATAGCCTTCGGCAAAGTATATACCTTCTTTTATCAACAACTCACGTTGGATAAGAAGGCTCCAACAGCCGACACCGATTTTACCCAACAACATATTTCGCATCAGCCTTAGAGACTCACAAACCCAAACTTCTCCTTCAGATAATCCATATGATGAATGTGGGCTTCCTTCAGAAAAGGTGGTGAATTTACAAAGGGCTATTTTAGTATTATTTTCGATATTAGCATCGTAAAGAGTCTTAAGATAATAGGGAGAAACTGTATCATCGGCATCCACAAAACAGACGTATCTACCCCGCGCGTACTGCAGACCTGTGTTCCTAGCAACGCTGACACCTGAGTTCCCCTGCTTAATTAAACAACCACCAACCTTACTTCCTGATAAGTATTTCCTAACTATATTAAAGGTCTCATCCGTAGACCCATCATCAACCACTATGATCTCAAAGTCAGTAAAAACCTGCATCTCCAGAGAATACAACATTTCCTCTATGTACCTCTCAACGTTGAATGCAGGTATAATGACGCTCACCGCTGGTTCAATAAGGAAACGGAAATCCAATACTGTGTGTTCTCGAGTCATCAACATCCCTCTCAACTATACTGTCTTCCCCCACACCACTTTGTTCACAATTTTCGTATAGCTCTGTATGATCCTAACCACCTTGACCGAGACGTTTGTGTCACAATAGTCAGGTGGCAAAAACGTAGGTTCTTCGTTTTCATGCATTTTGACAGCAAGTTCGATTGCCTGCTCTACTTCTTCCCCGGTGATCCCTCCAATGACCAAAGTCCCCTTGTCGAGAACCTCTGGCCTTTCGGTAGAAGTCCTGATAAGTACTGCCGGAAAACCAAGGATGGCACTTTCCTCCGAGAGCGTACCGCTGTCGGATACAACGCAGTATGCGTTTTGCTGCAGCTTCACGTAATCGGTAAAACTAAACGGTTCCAGGTCTCTCACCAACGGATGAAATTCGAAACCGCGAGCTTCGATAAACTTTCGGCTACGGGGGTGGGTCGAATAGATCACCGGCATCTGATACCGATCAGCCATCCTATTCACTGCGTTCATGAGGGAAAAGAAGTTTTTTTCTTGATCGATGTTTTCCTCCCGGTGCGCAGACAAAAGTATATACTGCCGCGGCGCCAAACCTAATCGCTCCAAAATTGTGCTGGCCTCAATTCGTTTCCGGTGCTGCTTCAAAACCTCTGGCATGGGCGAACCGGTCACGAAAATGCGATCCCCGCGGAACCCTTCGGCCAAAAGATACCGCCGTGAATGTTCGGTATAGGGAAGGTTGATGTCAGAGATATGGTCGACAATCCGACGGTTTATCTCCTCGGGGACATTCTCATCGAAGCACCGATTCCCTGCCTCCATGTGGAAAATGGGAATCTTTAGTCTTTTGGCCGATATGGCCGCAAGCGCACTATTGGTGTCGCCCAGGATGAGAAGGGCATCCGGCATCTCCCGCTGAAGAACCTCATAGGACCTGGCAATAATATTTCCGATTGTTTCCCCCAAATGCGAGCCGGCACAATCCAGATAAAAGTCGGGCTCTCTTAACCCCAAATCCTGAAAAAATATCTGATTTAGTGTGTAATCCCAGTTTTGTCCAGTGTGAACCAATATATGGTGGAAGTAGCGGTCACACGCTTTAATTATCTCCGACAACCTGATTATCTCCGGGCGGGTACCGATTACTGTCATAACCTTGAGTCTAGGCATCACTATACCTCCGCATAGTAGGTATCCGGATGTTCTTCATCAAAGATTTCATTCGCCCAGAAGAGCGTTATAAGGTCGTTATCCCCAACATTGGTAATGCTGTGCGTGTAACCCGGCGGTATATCCACCACTACCGGCTTCTCGCCCGATACCTCGTAGGATAGAATTTCCCCAGTGTCTATCCGGCGGAATCGGATAATACCCTTACCCTCAATAACCAAGAACTTTTCGACCTTAGTATGGTGCCAATGGTTACCCCTTGTAATCCCTGGTCTGGTTCTCGAAGCGAAAATCTGCCCGAACTGCTTCGACTTGATAAACTCCGCCAGCCATCCGCGCTGATCATGCTTCAACTCCAGTTCATAACCAAAACCGTCCTCCGGTAGATAGGAAATATAGGTAGCATAAAGAAACCGCTCCAGGTCATTTTCAAAGTTGGGCATCACCAGATTTTTGCGGCTCGCAGCAAAGGAGTATATGATGTCGGCCAGCCGCTGCAGCGTCACCTTAAATGTGCGGGGAACATAACAGAAGCCGCTGTCATCCTTATGGGGATTGCCCTCCATAGCTGAGATCAGCTCAGCCACCACATCATCTATGTATACCAGCGTAAGCTCAGCATCGGGGTTGTTTATCTGGACGGGACGCCCACGGGCAATGTTATAGCAGAAAGTAGCCACCACTGAGTTGTAGTTGGGGCGGCACCACTTGCCGAAAACATTGGGTAAACGGTATATATAGACCGGCGCCCCACTGCGACGTGACCACTCCCAAAGAGCATCTTCCGCTTTCTTTTTGCTAACCCCATAGGGGTTATCCAGAGCAGCCTGAATAGAAGAAGTAACCGCAATCGGAACCTTTCGGTTGCTTTTGGCAATCGATTCCAGTAACTGCACAGTAAAACCCCAATTACCCTCATCAAATTCCTCCACGTTCTGGGGCCGGTTAACCCCCGCCAGATGAAACACAAAGTCGGCGCATGCTGCGTACTCTGCCAGTTCCTGGGCAGAATTATCTTTGTCGTAGGGCAAAATCTTTATATCCTTCCTTTGTTTCAGGGAAGCGCACAGGTTTTTCCCAATAAACCCCTCAGCCCCGGTAACCAGCACGGTTTTCATACATCAACGCTCCTTACCGCCTCAATTCTTTGGATACGGCGTGGCTGAGATTTCAAGCGCCATTCTTCCAGTTCCTGCCTTATGTACTCAAGGTTCAGGAGTTTTTCTTTGATTTGGTTTACATTCAACCGCTCGGTATTCTCAGAAGTGTATTCTCTGGCCCGGCTGATCTTTTCCTCTCCTTTGACAAAATACTTGTCGTAATTTAGATCGCGGTCGTCAGGTGGAATACGGTAATACTTCCCCAAGTCTTCCGCATATGCCATTTCTTCCCTTGTTAACAGAGTCTCATGAAGTTTTTCGCCGTGGCGGGTGCCGATAATTTTAATCTCGTTATCAGCCTGGAATAGCTCCTTCAGAGCCAAGGCCAAATCTCCTATGGTAGCTGCAGGAGCCTTTTGGACAAATATATCCCCGGGGTTGGTGTTTTTAAAGGCAAATAAGACCAGCTCAACCGCTTCTTCTAGGGACATTAAAAAGCGGGTCATGTTGGGATCGGTAACTGTTAAAGGTTGTCCTGTCTTTATTTGTTCTACAAATAACGGAATAACCGAACCTCGGGAAGCCATTACGTTGCCGTAACGAGTACCGCAGATGGTAATCTTATCTGGATCGACAATCCGCGATTTGGCAACCATAACTTTTTCCATAAGGGCTTTAGACATGCCCATCGCGTTGATGGGGTAGACCGCTTTGTCAGTTGACAGGCAAACTACTTTTTTAACCCCATGTTCAATGGCTGCATTAAGGACATTCTCTGTGCCCATGATGTTTGTTTTTACCGCTTCCATTGGGAAAAATTCACAAGAAGGAACCTGTTTGAGAGCCGCCGCGTGAAAGACGTAATCAACCCCCACCATCGCGGTAGCAACACTGTTATAATCGCGGACATCGCCGATGAAAAACTTAACCTTGGGGTTTTTAAGGGCCTTGCGCATGTCGTCCTGTTTTTTTTCATCGCGGGAAAAGATACGAATTTCGCGGACATCGGTATGTAAGAATCTTTTTAGCACAGCATTGCCGAATGAACCAGTGCCTCCGGTAATAAGAAGGCATTTACCTGTAAACATGTTTACTCACCGCCTACAGCTTACCTAAGAAGCTTATTTGAAATGCGAGGTTATGATGTCATACCCCCGGGAAACTGTATAGTATTTTTCCAGATAACAGCGGCCATTTAGCCCCATCCCTCGCCGGAGGGAAGGGTCAGCCGCTAGGGTGTTTACTGCTTCCATAAATGCAGCAAGGTCTCCGCTCTTCACCCACAAGCCGCAATTGGCTTCTTTTAATACGTCCTTAATATCAGTGTTTTCGTCAGTCGCTGCCAGTACTGGTAACGCAGATTCCATGTAGCCAGTTAATCGAGAAGGAAAGTTGGGTATGGTAAACCGTGCATCAAGAAAAATCATCCCTACATCGCAAGCATCCAGCAGTTGATCGTAATCGTCTTTGGGAAGAAAGCTTATAAGCCTGGCATTGGAATGATCGCCGGTTTCGAGGTGAGCCTTTATTCGTCCGTACTCGGTCCCAGAGCCGACAATCAGAAAAAAAATGTCGTGCCTATTCTGTATACTATCTAGCAGAGTAAGCAAAAAGTCTATTCCTTGGGGAAGCCCCAGGTTGCCCCCGTAAACAAAAACCACTGCGTCTTGAGGTATTCCCCATCTTTTGCGTATTTCCAGGCGTCTGGTTTCATCAACAATTGAAAGAGGCCGTGGATTTATGCTGTTGGGGCATTCTTCCACCTTCGCAGGGTCAAGGTCAGGGTTGTGCCGCAATAGATACTCCACATTAGCCCGGGACATGCACCCGATATGATCCGAGACTTCATACAAACGCTTTTCTTTTGCACGAAAATACCGCCAGATTAAACCCCCTTTTTTCATAAGGCCAATATCCACGGCATTTTGGGGGAAGATATCTTTCAGCAAAAGGTACGACTTGCACTTGTCTCTCGCCTTTATGTATTTTACAACCCGCTCAAAAGTTATGGGTGGGGTTGAATAAAGCACCAAATCAAATTTTATGTTGCTCAGATATTTATTTATCGCTGCTATAAACTGCCAATCAATGAGAAGCATCGCCAGGCCTTTTTCAATGATATTGCTTGTCTTTTTTATATTCCCCGTCCTTACTCGCAGCACGTTTACCCCGTTTTCGTTTTTAAATTCGGTAGGCTTGCCGTGCCGCCGCTCGCGCTGGCATATGACATAAACCTTATCGCCGCGAGCACAAAATTCCTGCATTAAGTCGGTATATATATTGCGGTCGCCCTCTCGCTCGGGATAAGCAATAGTTAAGAAAAGCACGTTCATAAACCTGGCCCCTACAACTATGTTTATTTCTTGACCTCCAAACCTGAATAAACTAGCTCCACAATTACGAAAACCGAAATGTCATCTTTTGGTAGTCTATTAAGCTTAGGATATTTCGCGCTGATCATAACTTCTCATCTCAACCGCACGCTCGCCGATTGCCTAAGACCTGGCGACAGCTCCGGCAATATTTGGGAAATCTCTGACCCAACTGCGGCGTCTAGCGACTTCAAATATGTCTTCAATACGGCACCAATCTTCTCTAGGTCCTCTTCGCCGTTTTCCCGAGCAATAAATATTCTCTGATGCCGCGTTACGTCGAGCAACTCTTTTCTGCTCAGGAGCTCTTCACACAGTTTTTCGCCCGGTCTTATCCCGGTAATCTCGATCTTTATGTCAACATCCGGCCGGAGCCCAGAAAGCCTGATCATATCCCGCGCTAAATCGATGATTTTTACGGGCTCGCCCATGTCGAGAACGAATATTTCTCCGCCCTGAGCCAGAGCTCCCGCCTGGATGACCAGCTGCACAGCCTCAGGTATGGTCATGAAGTAGCGCTGCATGTCTTCGTGGGTAACGGTCACCGGGCCCCCTTTGGCTATTTGGCTGGCAAAAATGGGAACCACGCTGCCCCTGCTCCCCAGGACGTTGCCGAACCTTACGGAGGCGAAACGCGTCTTGCCCTTGCCGTTCATGGACTGAACTATCAGCTCGCCCACCCGCTTGGTGGCGCCCATGACGCTGGTGGGGTTGACTGCCTTGTCGGTCGATATGTAAATGAATACCTCAGCCCCGTAGTTTTTTGCCGCGCAGGCGACCACGATGGTCCCGCCCACATTGTTCCTCATCGCCTCATCGGGATTGACTTCCATCATGGGAACGTGCTTATAAGCAGCAGCGTGAAATACTACCTGGGGCCTGTGCCTGCTGAAAACAGTCTCGATTTTAGCGTGGTCCTTGACATCGGCCAGGCAGGGGATGACTTGGGCTTCGGGGTAGCTCTTGCGCAGTTCCAGTTCTATCTCAAAAAGGCCGTTTTCGGAGTTGTCCAAGACGATCAAACCTGCGGGTTTAAACGAACACACTTGCCGGCAGAGTTCCGATCCGATGGAACCCGCTCCCCCCGTAACCAGGACCACTTTGCCCTTAAGGTATCCCGCGATCCCCTCTAGATCCACTTTGACCGGCTCCCGCCGCAGGAGGTCCTCGACCGAAACCGATCTGATGCGGCTGACCCTCACTCTTCCGTTTATCAATTCGTAGACCCCTGGAAGCACCTTGATGCTGGCCTTGGTTTGACCGCATATATCAATGATCTCGCGGACGGTTCTTCCCGGCACGGAGGGCATCGCAATGAGAATCGTGTCTACATCGTGCCTCTCCACCAGGCGCGGGATGTCACGCCTGTCTCCCAAAACTTTCAGCCCACTGAACATCAGTCCTCTTTTGCCCGGATCGTCGTCCACAAAACCCACCGGATGAAGGGTTGCCTTACTGTTTGGGGAAAGCAGCTCTCTTGCCACCAACATCCCGGCATCTCCCGCGCCCACGATAAGCGTCCGGCTCCTGCCTCCTGAAGAACCACCGTTTCCCACGTCACGAATTATCCTAGAGCTCATGCGGGAAAGACCGATCAAACCGATAGTTATAATCCACTCGATAATATGTACACTGCGAGGAAGAAGGGTCCAACCGATGAGATAGGTACAGAGGGTTGACCCCGCCGCTCCAGCGGTAGCCGCCTTGACAATGATAATGAGCTCCCTTATACTGGCATACTCCCACATCTGTCGATAGAGCTTGAAATAGGCAAAGGCCGCCAAGTAACATGCTATGGTAAGAGGAAGAACCGTCAGCAATCCATCTAAGTATTGTTTTGGTATATCGCCGTCGAGTCTCAGGAACAACGATATGTAGCCTGATGCCGCGACTATCGCGGCATCCAGGATAACAAGGCCTATCCTGCGCCGAATAACGAGCCGCTCCTTTCTGCGTACCGAAGATACCTATGCCGGTATCACACGCTACCAGCGATATGATTATCATTCGATGTCTATTTCCCCTGCATCATACTCAGGTTGATACTTCGTTGTCTCCAACTAAAAGCCGTCCCCACTTACCGTCTCGGCTGACCCCAGCGAGTCCTTGCCGCTTAATGTTCCACAAGGTACTACTTCGCCACAAAAATGCAAAATCCTTCCTGAGGGTCTATTATTTTCTCGAAATAGACTTATCGCCTACCTGGTCTTGCATCCACACTAGCTCTTCTTTAAGAGAATCTTCGCTTCCTCTACTTTCTTGTCCAATTCTCCAGGCCGCCTAAAGGAAGAGCTCTGCAGGGGATACTCCGCTTGGACGGCCGCTATCTTGCGGTCGAGCTGATCAGAAACCTGGACGACTTTTGTCAGGTAGCGGCGGGCTTCGTCCGGTTTTTTCTGATCAAGGTAATACTTGCCCACGGTCAGGTAGGCGTCGGCCAGGTTCAGGTAGTTGGCGGAATCGAGCGGGTTCGTCTTCAGGCACTGCTCGAGGACATGGAGCTGTCCTTTTACATCGCCCAAGAGCGAGTAGGTCTGGAGCAGTTCTTTAAGGTTCTGCAGGTCGTAAGGGCGAAGGCGTTCGGAGTCCTGGGCGTGCTCCCTGGCCGCGGTGACATAGACTCCGGCCTGCGGGTGCTTGTTTTCCGCCAGTACCTTGTACTTAACCGCGCATATCTTAGCCAGGTAGGCATCGAACCTGCCGTCCCAGGGGTTCAGGTTAATGGCACGGTTCATGGCTTCTTCGGCCTGGTCAAACTTGTTATGGTTCGCTGCATCAGCTCCCCGCTCAACCCAGGTGTTGGCCCGGGCAAAAGAAGCCGCGGGTATGAGCAGGATAAGGGCTGTGACGACTGCCACTGCCGGTAACCATCCTGGCTCTTTCCTGGTTATACGTATCCCCGGACAGGACAGGTTGGTGCCTGCTGCCACGAGAGCGAAGAACGTCCACAAGACCATGGCCATGGCTGCCAAGGAAAGGTCGAAGTCGATGGCAGCATGGGCTCCGAAAGCAAGGGCAGCCGAAGCCACCCCCCAGTTCATGGCCCATTCTCCTTGCGGCGGTCGCGAACGGTAGAGCCGCCACAGGTTGTAAGCCAGGAAGGCCCACATGACGAGGAATGCGATGAACCCAGTGGTTCCCGCTTCTACCCACACCTGCAGGAAGTGATTGTGCACTTCGGTAGTCCAGAAGGGGTATCCTTGGTACTGGTGGTAGAGGGCGTTCCATCCTCCGGCTCCGGTACCGACGAGCGGGTAATCTTTCACGATCCTCATGGCGGTATAGTTGAACTCAAGGCGAGATATGTAGCTGGAACCGGTGACATCGCCGAGCTGGGCGAATCGCGATGCCAGACTCGTGGGCAGCACTTCTCGGGATATCCGGGCGTTCCAGCCGCCTTGGACGGCCACAGCAGCGCATATCAGCAAAATCACCAAAGCCACACCTGCAGTCAGAACCCGGCCCTTCTTACGGTAACACCAGACCAAGCCTTCCCAAAGCAGTTGCCCCAGGATGACCACCAAAACGGTGACAAGCAGCCCTTCGAAGGCCAGCCGGTTTTGCCCGGCCGTTACAGCGGGAAGAAACTTTATGCTCCCGAGCGATGCACCCACCCAGGCTAGAAACAGGCTGTAGGCGGTTTTTAGCCGGTACAGCCCCGGCATCCCAGCCAGTAGCAGCAAAGCACCTGCGACCAGCACCAGCCAGCCGCCTTTGGATACCGCTACAATCGCCACCAGCACCATAATTGTGGTGGAAACGGCGTATATGAGTTTTCGGACCGTATTACGCTCCCTTATCCAGAGCACGACACCGATGAGGCTCATTACCGCCATGTATGTAGCAGTCGTGTTCGGGTACTGCAGAGTGGACATTATCCTGCCATCCTCAAAAGCCCCCGGGTAATGGGAATAGCCGGTGGCGGCGGCGATGCCGATGGCGGCGACCCCCAGGGCACTGGCGAAAAGGACCTGGAGGACGGTCTCGTAGCGTCGGTAATCCCGCACGACCTGGGTGACCATCCAGTAGATCATGAAGTAGTCCAGGGCTTTGAGGAAGCCTTTGATGGCGTCACCGATATGTACGGCACCGATGAGGGAAAGAAGATAGGCTCCGGCGTAGGCCAGGACCGCGTAATCGAGCGGGTTCTGGATGAATCTCAGGTCACGCCGCCGGAACTTGTCCACCCATACCAGGCCGTAGATTAGGGCGGTGATGACATGGGTAGGCAGGAGCTCTTTATCGAAGAAGAGCCCGCGAAAGTACGGGGGATAAAATAGAAAAACGCAGACCAGGAAAAACACCAGGGCCGAGAACCAGCCTTGGGGAAGGCTGAGGCGGGGAAACCCCGACCTCTTCGCCATTTTCGGTGTACGGGAACCCTGTCGGACTTCTTTCTTGGTTTTTGTCGCTGAACTAGCAGACATCCTTTTCGGCGCTTCAGCATTCGCCTTTTTGCTTGCCGGTTTCTTCTTAGCCATGCTCCTCTCCCGTATTCGTTGCTTGACGCGAGTTTTATTAGACGCTGATTAACGCAGATTTACAAACTACTTAACTCAACACTTCTTCCCCGAACGTCTCGATGTGAAAGCGGATGGCGGACTTGACGTCTGCCAGCGCTTCTTCGTACGTGTCCCCTTCGCCAACGACTACTCCTTTCAGCCCAACCGGGTATGCCACGTAACCGTCCGGATGCTTCTCCACTATTATCTTGAACTGGCGCATTCTCAGCCCTCCTCTCAAAGGAACTTCAACGCCACTACCACAATATTACAATATATGATTAGCATGTCATAGGATTGAATCCATTACTCATCACCTTGCCCAATCGGCTCGGTTCCCGAGCCTGAGTCAGACGAAGCAGGATACGAGTGGTCGCTCGGGGCTTGGGCCCAAGCGGCCCAGTCCTTATTGGCAGTTTTGGTCGTAGTCGTGGTCTTACTCTCTTCAGGGTAAGGAGAATCCTGGAGCACAGCGACGGTTTTCCCCGCCAAGAGATCATCGAGTATGGTGGCGGCGATTTTCTTATCCGCCATCCAGTAGCTTATGCCGGCATGGGTGTAAAAGTAGCCGGGCAAGGTCTGGGCGTGGAGGTTTTCCGGTCTGAAGTCCTTCGCGATCTCGGCCAAGGCTATCATCTGGCGCAGGGACAGGTTAGTCTGGACGTTTTTGGCGATCTGGGGCACCAGCTTGGGAAGCTTCAGTATGGTCTTGGTCTGGAACATCTCCTGGGCCAGAGCCATCATGAACTTCTGCTGGTGCTCGGTGCGTCCGATGTCCCCGGTCGCATACCCCCGGTAGCGGACGTAAGCCAGGGCCTGGCGCCCGTTTAAGCGCTGTACCCCCGGTTTTAGGTCTATGTCTTCCGACGGCTTGTACATCCGCCGTTCCACGTCGATGGTGACGCCTCCCAGGGTGTCGACGATGTCCTTGAACCCGTTGAAGTTCGTGAGAACGTAATAGTCTATCTTCGTGTCCATGAGATCCCCTACCACTTTACAGGCGAGTTTGGGCCCGCCCACCGCACAGGCGGCGTTGACCTTGGGCACGGGGCTGCCCGGCACCTCGATCCTGGTATCGCGGGGGATGGACACTACCGCCACCCTGCCGTTCTTCGTGTCTATGCGGGCGAGCATGATGGTGTCGGACCTAGTCATGGTCTCGCCCTTGCGGGCATCGATACCGAGGATGAGGATGTCCATCTGGTCTTTGAGCCCGTTACCGCCCACCGCCACCTTCGCCGTCTCCACCAGCTTCGACCAGAGTTCTCCCGAGATCAGAGCCGGTATGCTCCAGCCGATGCCGAAACTGAAGAGGAAGCAGGCGGTAAGCAGTATTCCGATTTTCAATAACGCTGAAGCTTTAGTCATCGCATTTCACCTCTAGAGTAGCCACAGATGAACACTGATTATTACAGATTTAAACAGATATGGATTTTTATTTTACTACATTTTACTGTTAAATAAATCTGTGTTCATCCGTGAATATCCGTGTAAATCTGTGGCTTATGTTTGACCTCGCGGCCGGTGACGATGCCGATGCGGGTGGCCCCGATGACCACGAAGACCAAAAGCAGGGCCAGGATCAGCGTCGCCTGGGGGCTGGTGACGTAAGTCAAGGCTACCGCAGCCCCGCCGAAGATAACGCTGATACCGTAAATTATCAAGACGCTCTGGCGGTGGCTGAACCCCAGTGCCATCAGCCGGTGGTGCAGGTGGTTCTTGTCTGGGGCGAATATCGGCACCTTCTTATTAATACGCCTTATAATGGCAAAAAAGGTATCGAATACCGGGATCCCGAGAACCACGATCGGGACGAACAAAGAGATCACGGCCGCGCTCTTCGCCAGCCCCACTACCGCCAGGCAGGCCAAGACGAAGCCTAAGAAAAGGGCGCCGGCATCACCCATGAAGATGCGGGCAGGGTGAAAGTTGTAAGGTAGAAAGCCGAGGACGGCGCCGACCAGCGCCAGGCAGAGGAGAGCTACGTGAGCTTCTCCCTGCTGTAGGGCGATTATGCCCATGCTGAGGGCAGCAATACCGGAAACCCCGGCCGCCAGCCCGTCCAGCCCGTCCACCAGGTTGACGGCGTTGGTAACCCCGACTATCCACAACAGGGTCAGGGGCATGCTGAGCTTGCCCAGGTAGATGAGCCCGTCAAACGGGTTGGTCATAAAGTGCACGGTGACGCCGCAGTAAACGGCTACCGCCGCTGCCATGATCTGGCCCGCGAGCTTCGCCCAGGGGGACAGGCTGAACACGTCGTCCAGCGCTCCGACGGCAAAGACGATAATTCCTCCTATAATGATACCTAAGTAGGGGCCCTGGGCTTGCACTGCCCATGCCGCAGCGCACACAAATCCTGCGAATATGGCAAGCCCTCCCAGCCGGGGCATGATGTTCGTATGCACCTTGCGGGCATCGGGCTCGTCAACAGCCCCTAGCTTAAAGGCCAGTTTGCGGGCCAGGGGGACCGTGATCCGAGCCACGACCAAGGCTATGATAAAGGCGACAAGGTATGACTGCCAGTGTGCCGACACGTTTTTACCTTCTTTCCAACTCGACTATTCAGTTGCCGGCCATGCCAAGTATTACGGGGCGCAGGCACCGGCGCGGGTCGCTACATGCCTTCCCCCACTACCATGTGTCATTCTACCACCAGGCCCAGTGCCTGTCTACAACATGATTAAGAGCGGGTTTCTTAGTGGGTCTTCGACAAGATACGATGAATTTCCTGCCTGTTTTAGAAAGACGCAGATTTCGTAATTTGGCTCGCATTCGCAAGCTAAGATACCTCATTGCCCCTCTTTAGTTCCTGGACCTCCTCCCTGCTGTCTGATCCAGCCTTTCTCAGCATGACCGCTTACCCCTGGTTGCATTTTCGAGGCATAGATTTATACTTATATGTATGTAATTGCAGCTTGGGGTAGCGGGAGGATTCGAGGATGGGGTTTTCCAAAGGGTTGAAATCGGTTCTGGTTCTTGTGATCGCGGTTGCTCTGGCGGTTTCGGTTTATACCGGTTACCGTTACCGGTTCCTGGCCGAGAGAGATTTTAGGCAGGTGGAATTTGTAGCAGGATACGGAGACATCGTTTCCTTGGCTGGGGCTGAAGGCATGACTGCCCGCGAAGGCATGTCGTTTCTCAAGGAGCGGGGGCTGACCGGGGTGGTCATACAGGAACCGACGGTGGAAGACCTGGTGAAACGGGGGGACGCCGTTGTCTACCAGGGACGCCAGCTTGTGGCTTTGCTGGACGAGGCCGAGCATCCTTCCTGGCTATCCGAACTACAGGCTCGCGGCTACTTGGAACCCTCACGGACGTATCTGGTGGCTACCAATCCCGTAACCGGTGAACAGTTGGCCCGTTTCATCCCCGCCAAGCTCGCTAACAGTTATTGCCTCAGAACCGAAGACGGGTGCGTCATCGGGACCGTAGCGCCATACGAAGTCTTAAAAGACATCGGGGCCGGGTTTTCTCTGGCAACCGCGCGCGAGGTGCGTTCTCGCGGCCTTGACGTTTTTTTGCAGGTCCGTACGTGGCCGGGAGCTAATCGAACCAGCATCGGCAAGGTGTTCGGGCAGTTTGCAGACATGCCCGGCCTTGCCGGCATCATTTTCAACGACACTACTGTACCCGGCTATCCCGGGGCCTTAGATGAAACCGCCCGCCAGATGGCGAAACTCGGGGTACCGGTCGCTGAAATAGAATTCTATCCCCAGGCAGGCCTTCCCAAGCTCGCCCGCCTGCTGGACCAGCATCTGGTCCGGCTGCACACCCTAAACGACAAAGACCAGAAGTCTCTTTCTTCATCCGAAGCGATTGACCGTTACGTCTTGGCTGCGGCCGAAAGGAACCATCGCCTGCTCCTGTTCAAGCCCCTGTCCAATGAAAAGAGCCTGGCGGCTGTCGGCCACATGATTTCTGCCACCAAGCAGAGGCTGCTCGAAGAAGGACTGTCTGCGGGGCCGGCCTCTACCCTGCCGGTTTCGGCGGCACCTCTCGGCCTGGTTTTTGTTGCGGGGCTGGGAGTTATCGCCGGAGGCGTGCTGCTCGTTGCGGCTCTGGGGTGGAGGCGGTGGCTCGTTGGGCTGGCCTTGGCGGCCGCCGCGGTTTGGGTGCTGCTTCTCTACGCAGACCGGACGTTCGCGGTCAAGGTGATGGCCCTGGCCTCGGTCCTGGTTTTCCCCACTCTCGGAGTGCTCACGGGGGTGGACGCCAAACCCCGGACCTTAGGCAAAGCTTTGGCTGTTTTCGTTAAAATGTCAGGTATTTCCTTGCTAGGTGCGGTTTTTCTGGTGGGGATCCTGGCCGACTCTTCCTTTATGCTGAAGCTGAACCAGTTCGCTGGAGTGAAGCTGGCCCATGCCGTGCCCCTGGCGGTGGTGGCCGTTTTCTTCGTTTTGAAGGCGGCCCCGGGTCGGGACTTGAGGGAAAAGATCGAGGGCATGATGATACGGCCCCTGGAGACGGGCATGGCCCTTGCGGGCCTCCTCCTGGCGGCTGCGCTGGCCGTATACCTCATCCGTACCGGCAATGAAGGGCTGCCGGTGAGCGGGCTGGAGCTCAAGTTCCGCACTTTGCTCGACCACATCATGGGAGTCAGGCCCAGGACCAAGGAGTTTGCCCTGGGACACCCGGCCATGCTGCTTTTGCTTTTGTACGGTTACCGCAATAACCGTTTTCTGCCGCTCCTGGTCCTGGCGGCTATCGGCCAGGTATCGATGGTGAACACCTTCGCCCACATCCACACCCCGCTTATGGTTTCACTTTTGCGCACGTTCAACGGGCTGGTCCTGGGCTTGGCGGTGGGGCTGGTGGTGTATGCGGCGGTTAAGATTTTCGCAATGTGGTGGGAAAGACTGGGCGAGGCCGGTGAAGATGAGCCTGAGAAGATACGATTCAGTGAAGAAATGCGTGATTAGCGGCTACTACGGGTTCGGCAACCTGGGGGACGAGGCTATCCTCTTTGCTCTCGTGCGGGCCTTTCGTTCTTCGTTCCCCGGTATCGACATAACCGTGCTTTCGGGGAACTGCGAGCACACAGCCTCTAGCTACGGCGTCAAAGCCGCTGACCGCTGGAACCCGGTGGCGGTCTGGCGAGCCCTGCGCGGTTCCGACGGCCTGATAAGCGGGGGCGGAAGCCTGCTTCAGGATGTGACCGGGCTGGCAAGCCTCTGTTACTACCTGGGGGTGATGTGGCTGGCGATACTAGCGGGAAGACCGTTCTGGATTCACGCTCAGGGTATCGGGCCTGTCCGTTCGAGACTGGGCCGGTTTTTGGTAAGATTGACCTTGAGCTGGGCCCGGGGCATATCGGTGCGGGACCCGGAGTCGAAGGATGAGTTGGTGGCGATGGGGCTCGCCCCGGAGCTTATCGAAGTGACGGTAGACCCGGTACTGACTCTGGACCGAGAGGTGGCCGATCTGCAAATGGGACGGCGAATACTGGAGCACTGGGGCGTGAAAGGGTTCGGCGAAGAGAAGATTGTGGGTATCTCGGTCCGCGAGTGGCGGGGGCTGACCGCCTATAGGCTGGCGATAGCCGAAGCAGCAGGCCGACTGGTGGAATCGGGCTGTTCGGTAGTATTTCTGCCTTTCCAGTACGAGTCGGATGTGGCAGTCTGCCGGGATATCATAAGAATGATGAACCGTCCCTCATCTCTAGTGGACGAGCCGCTGTCCGTCGTAGAGATGGCTTCGGTCATCGCCTGTTTGGACCTGGTAATCGGAATGCGGCTGCACGCGTTGATACTCGGGCACGCGATGGGCGTGCCGGTGGTCGGCATTTCGTATGACCCGAAGATCGACCGCTTCCTGGCTTCTGTCGGGAAGGAACCAGCGATGTCGGTCGAGCAGCCGGACGGGGAGGTACTTATAGAATCAGTATTGAGCCACAGATAAACACAGATTTGCACTGATTGACACAGATATTGTAAGACGCAGACTCCCTAAACTACTTAAAACCAGTACTCCTAGGCTTTGCAATATCCGTCTAATGTCGGCGGTAAATCCTATTTATATTTTCTGTAGAATGCAATTATTTTTTGTAACCAGTACAAATCTGCGTTAATCAGCGTCTACTAAAAATCTGTGATAATCAGCCCGGCACTCAGCTCGAGTCTTGCTCAGCGACTAGCGTTTTCGGGACCAACAGGCATGTTGCAATGTCGTCCAGCTGAGTGCCGGGTCTGTGTCCATCTGTGGCTACTAAAGAAGGGTGTTTGGGTTGTTGCTGGATGTTATGCGGGATCGCTGGAATCGAATACGGGAGGCTGTGCAGCCTAAGGATTTACGGCGGGTATTCGCCGTTTTTCTTGGGCTGATGCTACTGGCACAGGTGTCGTTGCCTTCTCTGGTGAACAGGTATTATGAGAGCCAGAGCCGGACGTATGTTTATGGCCAGCGGCTGCCCCGTAATTTTGAACAGATCCATAAAGACTTTCCGCTGGTTCTCTGCTATATAGAAAAGCACCTCTCCGACTACGACATTAACGTGTTATTCCTCGGGGACTCGGTAGCCTACGGGGCAGGAGTGGGTGAAAACGAAACCATCCCGGCTTACCTGGAAGAAGAGCTTAAAGGGATGCTTCCGGGGAAAAAGGTGCGGGTGTGGAACCTGGCGGTTCCTGGGAGCGAGCCGGGGGATCTTTACTGCGTCCTGCGGCGGGTTAGCTACTTGCACCCGGATGCGGTGGTGGCCGATTTCAACCTGCTGTTCTACGGTAAGGCCAGCATCAAGGACCCGGTCGCTTTCAACTGGTTGTATCTCGATCCCGGCCTGCCAGCCGATGCCGTACAGAAGGTCAATACTGTTTACCCGCGGCCGTTTCCCGACCGGGTGGCAGAGTTCTTCGACCGGTATTTCCCCCTCTACCATTACCGGGAATTGATCAACTCCGTCCTTTTCGGCGGCCACCCCCGGGACAAAGTCGAAGCAGAGCTGAAGGCTCTGTGGCAGAAGCTCTCGGGCGGCGGCGTAGCCGCATCTGCTGCGAGCCCTGGGCCGGCAGCCGCAGCTGACAGAGCGAAACAGAGGGAGAAGGTGGCGTTCATGTACGATTCTTCTCCCTTAAACACCAGGAGCAACCAGGCTTACCTGTTCACTGAAGCCGCGCTGGAATTTCTGAAACAGCAAGATTATCCATCCCTGGTCTTTCTGACCGACCAGAACCGGGATATCCTCGGCCCGCTGGTGACTAATCCCGGTTTTGTAGGCAATGCCCGCCTGGTGGAATCACTGCTGAGACGCCATCAGGTTCCCTACTTGAGCTTTTTCGGACGGATGCCGGGCGAAAGCTTCGTCGACCACGTTCACCTGAACCCGGACGGGAACCGGAAAGTAGCGAGGGAACTGGCCCGTGAGCTGGCCCCGCGCCTGAGGGGGGTGAGCCCGTGATCTTTACCACCGGGGTCTTTGCCCTGTTTTTCGCACTGGTCTTGCCGTTATACTGGGTCCTTCCGCCCCGGGCCCGAAAGTACCTGCTGATCGTGGCCGGCATGGTGTTTTACGCGTACTACTATGTGCCTTACCTGGTCGTGGTCCTGGTAATGACGATCTTAACCTATATCGCCGCCTTGGCTATACTTAAGGCTAGGGACGGAGCTGGAAGTAGCAAGGGCCGCGCGCGGGTATGGCTGTTCGTGGGAGTTGCGGCCTCGGTCCTGGTCCTGGGATACTTTAAATACTGGAAGATGCTGGTCTCTACCTGGAACGAGCTGGCGTCTCGGATCCACATGGGGCACCCGGCCCCGGTTCCCGATATCCTGGTGCCGATGGCTATTTCGTTTTTCACGTTTGAGTTCATCCACTTTGTATCAGACGTTTACCTGGGCAAGATCGACCGGGAAGCGGTCAAGGTGCCGGATTTTGCCCTGTTCATATTCTTTTTTCCTACCCTGGTCAGCGGCCCCATAAAGCGCTACCAAGGGTTCCAGAAGCAGTCCCAGTCTATGCCCGAGTTTGCGCTGGACAACCTGTTGGGCGGCGGTAAACGGGTCATTCTGGGACTGGCGCAGAAGTTCATTCTGGCCGACACCATAGGCCGGTTTGCCGCTCCCCTGGCCGCTCCTGAAGCGTGGAGCGCGCAAATGCTGGCTTTCGCCGCTTACGCTTATGCATTCAAGATCTACTTTGATTTTGCCGGGTATTCGGATATGGCCATTGGTTTAGCCCAGATGCTGGGATTTAAAGTGCCGGAGAACTTCGATCGGCCGTATTTTCAGCCCAACATCGCCCAGTTCTGGCGGCACTGGCACATGAGCCTGTCGAGCTGGATCCGGGACTATCTTTATATTCCCCTGGGCGGGAGCCGCCTGGGATTTGCTCGCACGCTGGCCAACCTAATCGCGGCCTTTGCCATATGCGGGCTCTAGCACGGGGCTGCTTGGAACTTCGTGGCCTGGGGCTTGTGGCACGGTTTCGGTATGGTCGGGCATAGAATTTGGCACCGGTACGTCGGGCAGAGGCTGGCGAGATTCGGTACCCCGGTACATTTCCTTAATGTTTTCTTAACGTTTAATTTCGTGGTGGCAGGGTGGGTGCTCTTCGCTTCGCCTTCGCTGTCGGCGGCTGCTCTTACGTATGCTAGGCTGGCTGGGGCGTGCCTGCGGCTTATCGGGCTGTGACCGGGGTTGGCGCAGGTTAACGCAGACGGGGGTGTAAGAAGTGAGTGGGTTGTGGCGTAGTTTATCTGGGGCATTTGTGGACGTGAGTTGGGGGGTCCTGCTGTTCGTCCTGGTGGTTTTGTGCATACTGTTTGCCACCGGGGTGGAGGCCAGGTTTATCTATACCGACTTCTAGCCACAGACCCGGCACTCAGCTCAAGTCCTGATTAGCGACTAGCGTTTTCGGGACCAACTGGCATGTTGCAAGTTCGGCCAGCTGAGTGCCGGGCTGATTAGCACAGATTAACACAGATTCCTTAGACGCTGATTAACGCAGATTTGTGCTGATTACAAAAAATAGGTGTGTTATATGTATAGTGTTTCCTCCCTCGCCTGCTCTTTGGGTGTACACTTAGCGTACGCGCGTACGCGCCAGGTGGACAAATACTTGTTATTATTTATAAATAAAATCTGTGTAAATTTGAACACATCTGTGTGTATCTGTGGCCACATAATACTGGGAGGGGTAAGGGTATGAAGGTTCGTAGCAAGAGTTGGTGGCTAGGGTTAGCAGGTTTAATACTACTGGCGACGGCGGTTTTTTGGCTAGGTACCGCCAAGTGCCAAGGTCCGGCCGAGCAAGAAGTAGAAAAACCCGCGGTAAGAATCGGCATCGACCGTGACGCCTACGATGTTATAGTAATCGGGGGCGAGCCCGAAGGGGTGGCAGCGGCGGTGGCGTCGGCCAGGAACGGGGCCAAGACCCTGCTCATCGAGCACCGCGACGGGCTCGGGGGGCTCATGACCTACGGGATGCTGACCCACCTGGATACGGCCCGGGACCACCTCGGTTTTCCAGCCAATCAGGGGATATTCGCAGAATGGCACGATATGGTAGGGGGCAAGCCTTGTTTCGATGTTCCAACCGCCAAGAAGGCTTTCTTGCAGCTGGTGCAGAAGGAAAAGAACTTGACCCTGCTCTTGCGCACGCGGCTGAAAAAGATTGAGCTGAACCAAGTTGGAAATAGAATCGAAGCAGTGACGGTAGAAGGCCCGTTTGGGGAGAAACAGTACACGGCCCACCGCTTCATCGACTGCACCCAGGATGCCGACGTGGCAGCTATGGCCGGGGTCCCGTATTTCGTTGGCAAGGGGGATATCGGACTGCCGGGCGAGAACATGTGCGTCACTCTGATGATGTTTTTGAAGAACGTGAACTGGTGGGATGTGTGCAAGACCGCGATTTCCAGGAAATTTGGGCCTGCCAGTTTTTACAGCAACGCGGCGTGGGGCTTTTGGAAGGTAAGCCAAGAGTACAAGCCTCACTCGAGCCGGTGCCGTTTGCGGGGTCTGAACCTGGCTCGCCAGGGCGACGGCACGGTTTCGATCAACGCCCTGCAGATATTCGGGGTAGACCCGCTCGACGAGGCATCTAAGGCCGAGGCCATTGCCATCGGCAGAGAAGAAACCAAACACGTCCTCGAGTTCCTGCGGGAGAACTTCCCCGGCTTTGAAAAGGCCGAAATCGCCTACTACCCGCCCGAGTTGTACGTCCGGGAGTCGAGACACGTGCGGTGCGAGTACCAGCTGCCCATAAGCGACGTCTGGGAGAACCGGGACCACTGGGACTCTATCGGGTTCGGCGCCTACCCGGTCGACCTGCAGGCCACTAGTCCCCAAGGCTACAACTACGTTTTAGTGACCCCCAAACAGTACGCCATACCCTTCCGGTCCCTGGTACCTTTGAAAGTGGACAATCTCTTGGTAGCCAGCCGCTGTTCGGGCTATTCGTCCCTGGCAGCGGGCAGCGCCAGGACCCTGCCTACGGGGATGACGGCCGGACAGGCTGCCGGAACCGCGGCCGCTATCTCGGTGAAAAGAGGACAGGACTTCCGGGCCATGTGCCGGGATCGGGAAGCGGTAAGGCTTTTGCAGGACACCCTGCGTGAGCAGGGGGCGAGGTTATACCATTTTCAGCTTTCCTATCCGTACCAGGGCGAGTGGTTCTACCCGTACCTCAAGGTATTGTACTCCAAAGGCCTGGTTTTTGCCGGCTATGAAAACAACATCCACCCGGAGAAGCAGGTGAATGCCGATTCCTTCGTTTATTTGTTGAAGGGCGGGGTTAAACGCACTGACCCCGAGCGTCACCAACAGTTCAAATGGCCTTCATACATGCCGCCGGTTCCTATAACCCGCGACCAGGCCGCTTACCTGGTTCTGCACCTGTGGCCGAACTCGACGGTGGAAAAACCTCAGGCCTGGGAGGAGGCTCATAAGGCCGGCCTGATTCCGGAAGAGCTCTACGGGCGGGTGCCGAAAAACCGGGCTCTAAACCGGGCGGAGGTCTACGCGCTAGTCGGTAATTTCTTGGAAAGATTAGGAGCCACAGATACACACTGATTTTCACTGATTTACACAGATAGTGGTAAACGCAGATTAACGCAGAGCCACAGACCCGGCACTCAACTCAAAATTAATGCAAGAGATATGACACTGAACCCTCGCAGGCCAACACAACGACTTTCGGTCCGTTGAGTGCCGGGCAGATTTTCACTGATGTGCATAGATATTGAATGTTGCCAGAGACGCACGGCAAACAGCCGAGCACAAGGGGACGGTTCCTCTGTGTCTGGTCTGCAGACCAGACACAGAGGAACCGTCCCCTTGTGCTCCCCCTGTGGCCTGTACATCTGTGGCTCCGTCCCTAAGGCTGCAAGGGGCGGAGGGTCGGAAAGAGGATGACGTCGCGTATGGACGGGGAATCGGTCAAAAGCATAACCAGCCGGTCGATGCCGATGCCGAGCCCGCCGGCCGGAGGCATCCCGTACTCGAGCGCGTTTATGTAGTCCTCGTCCATCATGTGGGCTTCGGTATCTCCTTTTTCCCTCTTGGCCACTTGTTTTTCAAACCGGGAGCGCTGGTCGATGGGGTCGTTCAGCTCCGAGAAGGCATTTGCGATCTCCCGGTTCATTATAAAGACCTCGAACCGGTCGGTGAACTCGGGATTCTCGCGGTTACGCTTGGCCAAGGGCGATACGTCCACCGGGTGCCCGTAAACGAAGACCGGCTGCACCAGGTGGGGCTCGACAAACTCTTCGAACACCAGGTTAATTACCTCGCCGCGGGTGGCCTCGGCTTCTACCTCCAGCCCCAGGCTCCGCGCCGCTTCCTGGGCCTCTTCATCGCTCTTGAGATCGGTAAAGTCAACCCCGGCATACTTCTTAACCGCCTCCAGCATGGGCAGGCGCTGCCAGGGAGGGGTGAAATCCAGCCGGCTCTCCTGGTACTCGACTACCATGGTCCCGAAGACGCTCTTTACCACCGAGGAGATTAAATCTTCGGTAAGCCGCATCATGTCTTGGAAATCGGCATAGGCTTGGTACAGTTCGAGCATGGTGAACTCGGGGTTGTGCTTGGTGGAAATGCCTTCGTTGCGGAAGTTGCGGTTGATCTCGTACACCTTCTCGAACCCGCCGACCAAAAGCCGCTTCAGATACAGCTCGGGAGCGATGCGCAGGTACAGGTCTATCCCCAGGGCGTTGTGGTGGGTGATAAACGGGCGAGCAGCCGCTCCTCCCGGGATAGGCTGCATCATCGGAGTCTCAACCTCGAGAAACCCGCGCTCGTCCAGGTAGCGCCGCATCTCTCTGATGATCTGGCTGCGCTTGACAAAGACCTCCCGGACCGAGGGGTTAACGATGAGATCGACGTAACGCTGCCGGTACCGCAGTTCCACGTCCTTGAGCCCGTGCCATTTTTCGGGCAGGGGATTCAGAGCCTTGGCCAAATAAACCAGGTCATAAACGTGCACCGTTATCTCCTGGGTCTTGGTCAAAAACACTGTCCCTTCAACCCCGATGATATCCCCGATATCCATAGACTTGAACAATTCGTACTTTTCTGCTCCAAGGTCGTTCAAACGGAAGTACAGCTGGATCTGACCGGACTGGTCCTGCAGGTTGGCAAAACCGGCCTTGCCGTGAGTGCGGCGCGCCATGATACGGCCTGCGATGCGCACCGCCTGTCCTTCGTTGGCGGGATAATTGTTCTTGATCTCGGCTGCAGTTGCATTTCGCTCGAACCTGCCCCCGTAAGGCTCGATGCCTTTACCCCGCAGCTCTTGGAGTTTGTCCAATCGTACCTGCTTCAACTGGTGGGTGTCTTCTGACAAGCTCTTCACCTCGCCCATCCGGTTACTTTTCGATGCTGACAATGCGGTAGGTCTTGGTACCGGCCGGGACTGCGACCTCTACTTCAGAATTGATGGGCTTGCCTATTATCGCCCTGCCTACCGGAGACTCGTCTGAGATCTTGGACTGCTTGGGATCCGATTCGGCTGAGGCCACTACGGTGAAAGTTATTTCCTTGCCCGTAGCTATATCGAGAAGGCGCACGCGGGATCCCAGCGAAACCACGTCGGTGTGAATGTCGTCGTCCTCGATGAGACGAGCGTTGCGCAGGGTCTTCTCGAGACAGAGGATGCGCCCCTCCACAAAAGCCTGCTCGTTCTTCGCGTCCTCGTACTCGGAGTTCTCCGTGATATCGCCGAACTCTATGGCCTGTTTGATCCTGGATGCCACTTCCTTACGCCGGACCGATTTCAGGTGCTCCAATTCATCCTCCAGTTTCTTTAACCCTTCTTTGGTAAGAATGATCTCTTTTTCCGACATGATATCGCTCCCTATACGCTCAATAAAAATGGGTCTTCTTGCGATTTTGACAATAAAAAAACGAAGCTCCCTGTGCTTCCAAAGCCACGGTAGGGTCTTAAATTGTCGTTCCCGTTCCTTGAGTGGTATTATATAGAGCTCGAAAATCCTTGTCAAGGAAGAATCCCCACAAATTTAGCTCTTGTCCCTCCTGCCTAATCCGGCTGATGTACCCGGCGGTTTCGTGAATGCGCGCAAAACACTCCTGTCCAGCCGAACGCGAACAGGTATCAGGGCTCGTGGACGCAGGCCGCACAGGTAGCAACGGCTCGTGGGGCAATACATCGGTTTGATCCGGGTTCAAGGTCCGCCCCCAGAACCAGGCCTCCAACAACGGGGCCAAGGTCTTAAGAGAAGGATCGACTCCCTGCGCCCCCAACCAGGATTCTAGCCGAGGAGCATGTGAACGGCTGTCATCGGTCAGGTCTATTATGAAAACGTTTCTTGCCTTGCCGGCGCCTGCTGCGAACGGGAGATAAACGGGGTCAAACAAGAGCACCATATCCTCTGGTCCCCAGTTCGAGGGGTTGAAGTAGCTGACGCTCAAGGCCATGCCTTGCTCGTACAGGATGCGGTAGGCAATGGTTTCAAAGCGAGAGGGGTAAAAGCTCTGGATCGCTACCGGTGCCCCGATTCTTCCGATAAGGCTGATAAGACCAAAAAGCCCCGGGAAATCCCCCACCAGCCACAGTTTTTCCCTACCGTACCGATTCAATCCTTCCTCTACCACTATCAGGGCCAAAGCCAGAACAAAAAGGTCTCCCCGCGATACGGGGATTGGAAACAGTTCTGGGTTTTGGCTGGGCAACGGACGTAGCCCTCGGTTTACCGCTAAAACCGCCCCCCCAATTTTCTTAGCCGTCTTTTGGGTTGCCGTCCAGAGTTTGAGGCGGGTTTCAGGCTTAAGGACTTTCCAGTCACCGGGCCCAATGGGAAGCAGTAGTTGATGGGTGTGGAGTCCGAGCTCGGGCAGGCTAACGCCTTGCTTAGCCCGAGGGCGGAGTACCAGCGGAGCGAGCCGGTCACGGAGCAACTCCCGGGCCAACAAGCCCCGCCTGTTTTCAGGTAGGATATCGAGAAAAGCAAACCCCAAGCACTCACACGCCCTTAGCTGATGGATTACAGACGCTGATTAACGGTGATGTTTACGTTAGACGGGTAACCGTCGGCTTGATGTCGAGCTCATCGAGCAACCTCAGGTAGTCCTCAGGTCGAATGGTGTCAAGCGGTTTTCCGAGGATGGCAACCAGAAGCGCTTCCAGGACGTTAGTACCGAAGGACCGTCCCTGCATCTCCGGGGTAGTGGTGACCAGAATACTGACGCCCCGCTCGCGTAGAAGTTCCACGTCTTCCTGGGTTGTGGTGTTGGTTATGATAATCTTACCTTCCAGCCGAGGCGGGAGGTAGCGCTTGATGTAGTTAAAGTCCCCGGCAATGATATCTGCTTCATAATAATATTTAGAGTGTTTGGGGATTATGACTTCCTGCTCTTTTCCGGTCGGGTACAACATTTTGAAGGGCAGGTTCACGATGATAGGGGCAAACATTTTCCCCACCCGGCGCAGGGCGTCGAGCGAGCGCAGAGGTATAGGTATGCCGACGGTGTAGATGAGGTCACCGAAGACCACGTCGCACCCAGCCTCCACCAGGGCTTCGGCCATGCCGAAACGGTCGACCCCGCATACCATCAACACTTTCTTGCCTTTGAGCTGCAACCAGTCGCTAGCGGCCAACTGCTGAATGCAACGGCGCTCGAGGGTGTTTTTCAGCCCGCTGCCGTCTACCATGGGCGTGATGCGCGCGGCGGCGATGAGTTTCTTGGCATCGCGGATGACGTAACGCTTGCCGGCGACGTATATGTAGAGGTCGATGCCGCCCATGCCGAACGCCGCTACTTTACCATCCAGTTCCTTGATGAGGGCGATGGCCCGGTCCATATCTCCGTCGGTGCCGATGCGTTCGATGCTGAACTTTTCCCCGAGAAATTCGGTCTCCACCTTGTGGTTCCGCTTGGATGAACCAAGACTCACACTCACTATTCGTCTCACGCTTTAACCTCCCTCATTTAAGCCCGGGACCAGGGGGACGGTTCCTGTGGTTTATTTTCAAATAAACCACAGGAACCGTCCCCCTGGTTTACCTTTCAGCGGCGGGCGGATTTAACAGCTTGGAGAACTTTCTTGACCTCGGCCGGGTCTACCCATTTGTCTTCAGTTAGTGGCGATTCTCCGATTTCAATGCCGATGACCTCGTTGTCAAGGATGCCCTTGATGAGCTTGAGCCGAACGTCTGAACCTATACCGACTACCACATCGTATTTACGGAACTCGCTGATGAGATTCATCAGCTCGTTTAGAAGTTCGGCCCCGGTCTTCGTCTGCACGTAGTTTATCCGTTCTTCCTCGGTCATTAACAGGAAGCGGTCGACTCCTTCCTTACGCAGTATTTCCTCAATCTCGGCTTTGTTTAAGATCGGAAACCCGACAACAGCTATGGACGCGCCTTTTCTAATCTCTCCTATGCCTTCTAACCGTGAAATGAAGGTCCGGTCAACCCCTAGGCGGTCCGCTACCTCTTGTTGGGAAAAACCACGGGCCCGCATTTCCAGTATCCTGGAGACGACACTGTCAATCTTCTGCCGGCTGATGATCTTGTCTTGAACCCGATAAAAGTTAACCACTCCTTATCCCGCCCCTGCTCAGTGAAGTATTCCTCTCTCGGCCCGCCTCTATGTGTACAATTTTGTTCACATAGCTTGGGATAATTTTAGCACCGTTACCGGTGCTGGACAAGTATAGCCACCAAACCACCAAACCAGGGGGACGGTTCCTGCGGTTTATTTGGAAAATAAACCGCAGGAACCGTCCCCCTGGTTTATAATGCGGCTCAGACTTTCCAGTATGGCTTCTATCTCGGAGAGGGTTCGGGCCTGGTTCATGCGAGCACGAACGGCAGTGGCGTGGGGTAATCCCTTTATGTACCAGCCCAGGTGCTTGCGCATCTCTAAGACTGCTTTAGTCTCCCCTTTGAACCGGCAGGCCAGGACCAAATGCTGCCTGGCCACGTTGATCCTTTCTTCTGCCGTCGGCTCCGGCGGTATTTCGCCTGTTTCCAGGTATTGGCGAGTGCGCCGGAAAATAAAAGGGTTCCCCAGGCATCCCCGCCCGATCATTACCGCGTCGCACCCGGTCTCTTCCAGCATCTGCCGGGCCTTCTGGGGCGAAGTCACGTCTCCGTTTCCTATGACCGGTATCTTCACCACCTGTTTTACCGCCCGGATAAGACTCCAGTCGGCCTTTCCGGAAAAGAGCTGTTCCCTGGTGCGGGGGTGAACCGTGACCACCTGGGCTCCCGCTGCTTCCGCCAGGACTGCGATCTGACAGCAGTTGATACTGTTCTCGTCCCAACCCGACCGCATCTTGACGGTAACCGGCACCGATACGGCCTTCACTACGGCTTCCACTATACGGACGGCCCGGTTCGGATCCCGCATCAAGGCCGCTCCTTCCCCGTTTTTCACTATCTTGGGAGTAGGACAGCCCATGTTGATGTCTATGATGTGGGCTCCACGGTCAGCCGCTATGCGGGCAGCTTGGGCTATGATGCGGGGCTCGGATCCAAAGAGCTGTACAGCAACGGGGGGTTCTTCGCCGCTCAAATCGAGCATAAACATGGTTTTTTCCTGTCCGTATACCAAGGCTTGGGCACTGATCATCTCGGTGGCGACCAGTCCCGCCCCGTGATTCTTCAGGATGATGCGGAAGGCTTTATCTGTAAACCCGGCCATGGGTGCGGCCAGGAGGCGGTTTTCAATGCTGACGCTACCGATTTCAAACAAGGTTGTCGCCTGCTTTAACGGTTTTTCTCGTATATGAGGATGAGTCCCTCCAAGGTCAGAACCGGGTCCACTATGTCAATGCAATCCGCCTCCCGGCTTATAACCTCGGCCAATCCCCCGGTTGCTACCACCAGGGCATCCTGGCCTATCTCCTCTTTCATCCGCTTGACGATCCCTTCCACCTGACCGACAAAACCAAAAATGATGCCCGACTGCATGCTCATGACCGTGTTCTTGCCGATGACGCTCTTGGGCCGTACCAGCTCAACCCTCGGCAGCTTAGCGGTACGGGTGAACAAGGCCTCGGTCGATATGCCGACCCCAGGGGCAATGGCCCCTCCCAGATACTCCCCCTGGGCGGTTACCACGCAGAAGGTGGTGGCAGTTCCGAAGTCGACGATTATCAGAGGCCGGCTTCCCCCGTACTTCTCGTAGGCAGCCACGGCGTTAACTACTCGGTCAGCTCCCACCTCGCGGGGGTTGTCGTAGCGGATGGAAAGGCCGGTTTTTATCCCGGGCTCGACGACCAGCGGAGAAATGCCGAAGTACTTGCCGATCATCCACTCCAGCTCCTGCATCAACGGCGGGACAACCGAGGAAACCACTACTCCTTGGACATTGCCCATTTCCAGCCCGGCAAAATCAAAAAGCTCTTTGACCAGCATGCCATACTCGTCCGCCGTTTTCTGCCGGTCGGTCCGAATCCGCCACTGGGTGAGGAGTTTCCTGTCCTGGAAGACGCCGATGACTATGTTGGAATTGCCGACATCAAACCCGAGTATCATGAGGTAGTCCCCCTTCGATAATATCAAGACGCTGATTAACGCAGACTTTTTAAATAACTTAATGATTGTCGTGAAAAAGCGCAGTAGCTGTATTATAAGAAATTGAACCCCAGCTGCAGGAGTTGCCGTCATGGATGATTACTTTACTGTCTTGCATGTTGAAAATCAAAGACCAAAACGGCGGTTACCACTGAGATCAATCACCGCAAATGGTTATTATTATTTATTAAGAAAAAATCTGCGTTAATCTGCGTCTATCATCTATAGTCTATAATTCCACGCCTGCAGCCGGAATGCCTTGAACAGTTTCGGCAAACACAACGGCGCGGATTATGGCCTGCATGAGAACCTCCTGAGCCAGAATCCCGACCAGGTTCACGTCTGCCTCCACTTGCCCCGTAGCAAGGGCAAAAACCGTGTCCCCGTCGTACATGGTGTGGCAGGGTACGATAACCCGGGCCATGCCGTCATGGGCCATCTGGGCCACCTTGGTAGCCTGGCTCTTGTTCAAGCGGGCGTTGGTAGCGACTACGGCAATGGTGGTGTTCGCGGCAAAAGCCTGGTTGAGGGCTTGCCCTTCTCCCTTCCAAATGTCCAGCGTACAGAGAAAGCCTTCCCCCTTCGGATCTCTCACTCCGGCTATCACCTGACCGGTTTTAGGATCCACGATATCTCCGTAAGCGTTGACCACCGCCAGTGCCCCGACGATAAGGCCGTCTTCCAAACGCACAGCGCTGCTCCCTTGGCCGCTCTTGGTACAGTATTCGTGGCCCAAGGCTTTCCCTACGGTAGCTCCGGTGCCGGCGCCGACGTTCCCCTCTCTCACTATTTTACCCGCGTTCCGGCAGGCCTGGTAGCCCATGGCTTTGTCCGGCCGCCGCCGGTAATCCCCCACGTTCAGGTCGAAAATGACGGCTCCGGGGACTATAGGAACCACCGTCTTGCCGGTAGGATGCCCGATGCCCCGTTCTTCTAAGTATTCCATAATTCCCGCGGCGGCATCAAGGCCAAAAGCACTGCCCCCGGCCAATAGAACCGCATGTACTTTCTCTACCAGGTTCAAGGGTGATAAAAGGTCGGTCTCCCTAGTACCCGGAGCCGATCCCCGCACGTCCACCCCGCACACAGCTCCTTGCTCAGCCAGCACCACCGTACAACCCGTTAAGGCTTCCAGGTCCTCGGCAGTTCCCACTTTGAGCCCTTCGATATCGGTTATCTTGGCCTCCACGTTTTCACCTCGCTCTGAGCCACAAATGCACAGCCACAGATTAACACAGATTTCCACTGATTAGCACTGATGTTTATTAGACGCTGATTAACGCAGACCTCCTTACTAATGGAATGTATCACCCCTGGAGAAGGAAAATAAGAAGGCCGTGTGACGAGTGCCTGCCAGGTGGTCAGCAAGCTGTTCATTAACATCCTGGCATTGCATCCGCTTACGATCCCAGCTTACGAAATCAATCCGCTCAAATCATTGAATATCCGCGTCCGTCTGCGTCTAATTAAAATCTGTGTAAATCTGTGTCACTCAGTGTCCATCTGTGGTTCCAGAATTGTAACCCTCTTGCTCACCTCGTCGATTATGACCGAAGCGATGCCCGCCTTGATAAGGTCAAGCCCTATGAATGGCCAAAATCCTATCTTCAACACCCGATAAACATCGACCGCTTGTCCCAGGTAGAACTTTAGTATCAGGTATAAATAGGGCAGGCCCACCGCGTAGATCGCCAGTATGCCTGCAACCGAAGCCAACAAGTATGCCGCACGCCTGCGTCCGAGCTTCTCGATGATCCACGCCACCAAGTAAGCCGCTACCCCGAACCCCAGAATGAATCCGAAGCTGGGTTTAAGAACATATACCGGCCCGCCGTAAGGAGGTGAAGCGAAAACCGGCAAGCCGACCAGCCCGAGCAGAGTATACACCATCATACTGGCCGCCGCCACCCGTTTCGGCAAAAGCCCTCCTGCCAGGAGAACAACCACCGGTAGCAGGCTGAAAGGCACCAATACCGGCTGTACTAAGCGGAACACAACTGCTACCGCCGCTGCGAAAGCGGCAAACATTCCTGCCATCACTATTTCTTTAGTGCTAAACCGCATACCCGACACCTCCGACGCAATTGTTAACCTAATTTAATCATGCAGGTTAACAATTGTCAATCGGGGTTATACCAGGTCAAGGCTAATATCCAGCGAAGGGGCCGAATGAGTTAGGGCCCCGACAGATATAAAGTTGACTCCGGTGAGGGCTACGGCCCTTATGTTATTTTCATTAATCCCACCTGAGGCCTCGAGCAAAACTCTATTACTGGCCCGTTCCACTGCCTGCCTCATTGTTTCGATATCCATGTTGTCCAGCATGACGATATCGGCTCCGGCCTCGAGGGCTTCTTCCAACATCTCCAGGTTCTGCACCTCCACTTCGACACGAACCGTATGGGGTATCTTGTCCCGCACTGCTTTCACCGCCGCCGTGATGCTACCGGCAGCTACTATGTGATTGTCTTTTATGATAACCCCATCGAAAAGTCCGAACCGGTGGTTTTTCCCCCCACCCACTCTAACCGCGTACTTCTCGAGAACCCGCAACCCTGGAGTGGTCTTGCGGGTATCGACCAGATCAGCTTTCGTCCCCTGTATCAGTTCACACAGACTCCGGGTGTAAGTAGCAATCCCAGACATGCGTTGAAGGAAATTGAGAGCTACCCTTTCTCCCTGCAAAATCGCCCTGGTACACCCTTCCAAGCGAGCCACAACCTCTCTCGGCTCTACCCTCTCCCCATCTTCAACGGCCTTTTGGAAATCAATTGCGGGGTCCAGCAAATGAAAAGTGCGCCGGGCCACTTCTAGCCCGGCGATTATGCCCTCTTGTTTGGCGATGATAACCGCCCGGCTCCGGTGCTCCCGAGAGATAATCGAATCCGTGGTCAAGTCCCGGTACCCTATGTCCTCCTCAAGCGCCCTTCTTATGACATCATTAAGGTAAAGACTATCCAGCACTTTATTCACCTCACCATTCCATAGACGCAGATTAACGCAGACAACCACAGATGCACACAGATTTTTACAGATGTTCACAGATGAAATGTTAGGAACCGATGTGGTCCTTAGACCGGCGGTTTGCCCGCACCAAGCACCAAACCATGGTTTTGAAATTACAGATAACCATAAAATGACAGTCAAAGACCCAGGCCCATGCTCAACGTTCCATGTATAAATCACTTATCAACATTCATCTGCGTCACTCTGCGTCTGCCCAAAAATCCGTGCCAATCTGTGTAAATCAGTGGTCGCAAACAATCAGTGTTAATCAGCCCGGCACTCAGCTGGCCGAACTTGCAACATGCCAGTTGGTCCCGAAAACGCTAGTCGCTAATAAAGACTTGAGCTGAGTGCCGGGTCTGTGGCTAATAAGCCAGAAAAGATATGTGCTTCAGCCATATGAGGTCTTCAGGTACGGGATAATCGCTGCGGAAATGGGCGCCCCGGCTTTCTCTCCGCCATAAAGCCGCCTGTGTAATCACCCGAGCCGTGATCAGCATGTTGACCACCTGGTAATAAAGGAGCTCGTCCTCGCCCATGGTAAGGCGCGCATACAGATCCTCGATTATGCTGCCCGCTTTTTTGAGACTGCTCTCGTCCCTCACTATACCGACATATTCCCACATGGTTTCTTTTATGGCCTGCAAAGCCTGGCCGGGCGTTACGCAATCAGATCCGTTATAAGGTACCAGCACCCAGTCTTGATCAAAAGCCTGCAAAACTTCTTCAAAACTGACCTTGTTTTTCCAAAGTATCTCCTCCGCATTGTTCACTATGCGCTGCCCGAAGACAATGCCTTCTAACAGGGAATTGCTAGCTAGTCGGTTGGCTCCGTGCACCCCGGTGCACGCCGCTTCCCCGCAGCTGTATAGTCCAAAAATCCCCGTTCCCCCGTTCAGGTCGGTGCGGATGCCTCCCATCATGTAGTGGGCAGCCGGGGACACGGGTATGACCTCCCGAGTCGGGTTGAACCCCCGCGCCAAACAGTTCTTGTATATGTTCGGGAACCTTTCGGTAAGGTTGGAAATGGAACGCATGTCCAGGTACACGTGGTCAATTCCGTTCTTTATCATTTCGCTCCAGATGGCTCGAGCTACCACATCCCGGGGAGCAAGTTCTGCCATCGGGTGGTACGCTGGCATGAATCGCTCTCCCCGCTCGTTCAGGAGTATTCCCCCTTCACCCCTTACGGCTTCCGAGATCAGGAAACGGCGGGGTTCGGCTGTAGCTAAAACCGTGGGGTGAAACTGAACGAACTCCATGTCGGTCAGCTCGCATCCGGCCCGAAAACCCGCCCCTAACCCGTCCGCAGTGGCTATGTCCGGATTGGTGGTGTATTTGTATAATTGGCCCGCTCCGCCAGTGCAGATTATCACCGCCCGGGCCAAGAACACTACCTTTTGTCTCTGTTTGGCATCGTAAACCAGTGCTCCTTCACAGCGCTTCCCCGCTGTAAGGATGTCGATGAGGCAGTGGTCTTCCAGGATAGGGATCGACTTCTCCCGGCACTTCTGCACTAAAGCCCGGCGTATGGCTTCCCCCGTAGCATCTGCCGCATGGAGGATCCGGGCCTTGCTGTGAGCAGCTTCTCTGGTCAAGCGAACGGTGCCGTTGACCGTATCGAATCGAGCCCCAATCGTCATCAGCTCCCGCACGCGATCCGGCCCTTCGGTCACCAGAACATTCACCGCCGCTGGATCACACAGTCCTGCACCTGCTTCCAAGGTATCCTCCAGGTGCAAAAAGGGGGAATCCTCTTCGTGCACGGCCGCTGCGATTCCCCCCTGAGCTAATCCGGTATTTGAGTCTTCTACTTTCTTTTTGGTCAAAACCGTAACTTGCCCTAGGTTACAGGCCTTGAGGGCAGTAAACAGCCCGGCAATACCGCTGCCGATAATCAGAAAATCCGTGGTGTATACCGGCGTGTCCTCACCTATTCCTGCAATATACCTGGTCGTAATCATCAAGAAACAACTCTTTCTCCACTTGATTGAAGCTGGCTTGTCAGCGCAGGTTTATCATCCGTTCCAGTGCCTGATAGGCCCGACCGCGAACATCTTCCGGCACCTCGATCTTGGGCTCCAAAGTTTCCAATGATCGGACAACCTTTTCCACGGTGGTGAGCTTCATGTCCGGGCACAGGAACTCGTCCCGCACCAGATAGAAACTGCGATCCGGATAGCGCTTGCGCAACTGATACAGAAGCCCTTCTTCCGTCCCGATGATAAATTCCCGGTCAGGAAGACGACCGACCGTTTCCAAGATGCCGCCTGTCGATAAGGCATAATCGGAAGCGGCTACTACCTCGGGCTGGCATTCCGGGTGTACCATTACCACCGCCCCCGGATGCTGTCGCTTGGCTTCCATTAACTCATCCAGTGAAACCCGGTGGTGAACAGGGCAATATCCTTCCCACAAAATCATCTCCCGGCCCGTTTGCCGGGCCACGAAGTGCCCCAGGTTCTTATCGGGTACAAACAAAACAGGAACACCAGGAGGCAATGAGTTCACAACCTTCACCGCGTTGGAAGAGGTGCAACAGATGTCGCTTTCCGCCTTAACCTCCGCCGAGGAGTTGACGTAACATACTACCTGCACCCCGGGAAGCTCCTGTTTTTTCCGGCGCAGTTCCTTCGCAGTGACCATATCGGCCATGGGGCAACCGGCTCCCGGTTCTGGCAGCAAGACCGTCCTCTTCGGGTTCAGTATCTTCGCGCTTTCCGCCATGAACCTTACCCCACAGAAAACGATAACGTCGGCTGTAGTCTTAGCGGCCTGCACAGCCAGCTGCAGGGAATCGCCGACGTAATCGGCCATCTCTTGTATCTCCGGTCTCTGATAAAAGTGGGCCAGGATGATCGCGTTTAGTTCCTGCTTTCTTCGGTTGATGTATCTGATCTGCTCTGCCACGCTCCCGTCGAGGCTCTCCATGTTTCAAGACTCCCTGCGTTCAATCTTGGTAATGCCCCTGACAAACCTTCTTGATCCGGTTCTTCTCATCTACAAAAACTAAGGTGGGCTTCCAATCGCGCGCCTTCTCGTCTGAAACCGCGGCGTAGGTAATGATGATTATCACATCTCCCTTTTGCACCAGTCGGGCCGCAGCCCCGTTCAGACATATTATCCCCGAATCGCGCTCACCTTCGATAACGTAAGTTTCGAAGCGAGCACCGTTGTTGTTGTTGACCACCTGAACCTTTTCGTTGGGCAGAATATCTGCCGCCTCCATCAGGGATTTATCGATGGTAATACTTCCTACATAATTGAGGTCCGCCTCGGTCACCACTGCCCGATGAATCTTGGACTTCATTAGTGTCCGGAACACCGGTCACACCTCCAAAAGAAGGTTATCTATCAATCTCGTCTTACCCACCCTTACGGCTAAGGCCACCAAGACCTTACCCTTGATCTCAGCCAAATCGCTGAGATCCTCTCCGTTGTAAATCTCGACGTAGTCGATATCGGTAAAAGGTTTCGAATTGATCAGGTTTATCATAGCCTCCTTAACTTTTCCCACGCTGGTCTCACCGTTTTCGATGAGTTCCCGGGCCAGGCCCAAGGCTTGGGACAAAACCAGGGCTGATTTTCGCTCCTCTTCGTTCAAGTATACGTTCCGCGAACTCATGGCCAGTCCGTCCGATTCACGGACAATGGGCCCCCTGACAATCCTGAGAGGAAAATTCAGCTCCCTGACCATTTTTTCAATAATCATCGCCTGTTGCGCGTCTTTCTGGCCGAAGTATGCTACTTCAGGCAAACAGATGTTAAAAAGCTTGCTGACAACCGTAGTAACGCCCTTAAAATGCCCGGGGCGCGATTTTCCGCAGAGTTTGGCGGTGATCTCGCCTCCCACCTCGATCGTAGTCGAATACCCTTGCGGGTACATCTCTTTCACGCTCGGGGCAAATGTCGCTTCAACCCCTTCTTTTTCCAGCAATGCCGCATCCCGCGTGAGATCCCGGGGATATTCCTCGTAGTCCTCGCCCACCCCAAACTGCAAAGGGTTCACGAAAATGCTGACTATGACCACGTCACACTCGGCCTTCGCCCTCCTAACCAAGGAAAGATGACCGTCGTGAAGGTACCCCATGGTAGGAACCAGGCCGATTTTCTTCCCCAACCGCTTCTGTTGCAGGCTCCATTCTTGCATTTCTTGTACTCTGGTGAATACTTGCATCATCGTTCCCCCATCTAATAGAGTTTCTCCAAGACTTCTTCATTTATGGCAAAGCAATGTTCGGCTGCAGGAAATGCTCCGCTCTCCACTTCTTCCTTGTACTGGCGGAGGGCCTCAAGTATGAGCGGGTTGAGGTTCGCGTATTTCTTAACGAACTTAGGCGTAAAACCCCCGTATAGCCCCAGCATGTCGTTGATAACCAGTACTTGACCGTCGCAACCGGGGCCCGCTCCTATGCCGATCGTGGGAACCGAAACTTCGGCGGTTATGCGTTCTGCCAAAGCCGCAGGCACACACTCGAGAACAATAGCAAAAACCCCTGCTGCTTCCAAGGCCTTGGCATCCCGTACCAGCTTTCTGGCAGTTTCCACATCTTTGCCCTGAACCTTAAATCCCCCGAACTGGTGCACGGACTGAGGGGTCAACCCGATGTGGCCCATGACCGGTATCTGGGCATCCAACACCGCCTTAATGGTCTCGACTCTTTCTTCGCCCCCTTCCAGCTTAACCGCTTGCGCCCCCCCTTCTTGAATGAACCGGCCCGCATTTCGGACCGCCTCTGGGATGCTTATGTGGTAAGATAGAAACGGCATATCTCCCACCAACAAGCTGTTTTTGGTGCCCCTGGCAACCGCCCGGGTATGGTGAATCATATCGTCCATGGTAACCGGAAGAGTCGTTTCATAACCTAGCACCACGTTGCCTAACGAATCCCCTACCAGGATTACGTCGATCCCGGCTTGGTCGACCATAACTGCAGTCGAGTAATCATAAGCCGTCAACATGGTGATTTTTTCTTTCCTGGCTTTTTTCTCCCTCAACAAGGTAGTAGTAACACGCGACACATTATCCACTCCTTATTGTAATTAAAGCCTGACCCTACGAATCAGCTGCCTAGCAGGTTCTTCAAGGTCAAGGCAGTCGTTTCGTCTATCGTTCCTTTAGCCCGGGCCACGTCAACTGTGTGGTAGCCTACGACCCGGTAAAACCCGAGCCATTCCGGCATCATCCCGCGAATAGAGTCCAGATGGCGGGTAACCGTTGCCACATCCCCGCGAGCTATCGGCCCGGTCAACGCCCCGGGAATCCCAATATTTACAATATTGTTAACTGTTCCCTCGATAAGAGGCAACAAAGCCCTATGGGCGGACTCCCTGGGTATCCCAGCTTGTTCCATAAGCTGGAGCCCGAAGTCAACCAATGTCACCAGATAATTCGATACCACGCAGGCGCTCGCATGGTACAAAGGCTTGGCCTTCTTATCGATGAAGAAAAACTCACCTCCTAGCGTCTTCACCACTTCAGCCGCCAGCTCGAAGCCTCTTTCGTCCCCTTCAATACTGAAAACCGAGCCCGGCAGGTTCTGCAATGCCCTTTCGACACTGGCAAACGACTGCACGGGATGAATAGATAAGGTAATCGCTCCCTGTTCGCGGGCAGCCCATAAAACGTCCGAACTAAGGGCTCCGCTCATATGAGCTACGAACTGCCCCTGCCCAAAACCTCCTTCCTTTGCGATTCCCCGTACCACCCCTTCAATCGCCGAATCCGAGGTGGTCACTAAAACAACGTCTGCCGAGCGAGAAACCTCCGTGGGGCTAGACCCGATCCGGGCTCCTACTTCTTGGGCCAAAAACCGAGTAGATTCAGGACGTAAATCATATACTCCTGTAACCTCCCAGCCTTGCCGCGAAAGAATAACCCCCATCGCGGTTCCTACCACTCCCGCCCCAATAATGCCGACCCTTTTTTTCACTAATTTTAAACCCCCTCGATGTCCGTCTGGAAAGCCCGGGCCCGCTGGCTTCCCACCCGTTCCTAACGTCTCGCTCCCACATCTCACCAGAGGATACGAGCATTTGACAGTAAAGACGAGGTCTCTGGCGGGAGATACCGTGTTCTTTTCAACCGTTCTCGATGTTTCGTTGACTCATTTTATCACAGGTGAGTTTTTTTATACAACCGGTTTCCTGGTTTTTGACAAGATTTTCCCAAACTTGCTGAAGCGGCAATCCGCCGGGCAAAACAAGACCAGGCGCTATCTCGAGTAGGGGGACTATCACAAAGCCCCGCTCGTACAGACGGGGATGCGGTACCGTCAGCCTGTCGCTGTTTATAACCTGATCATCGATCAGGAGAATGTCGATGTCGATGGTCCTCGGTCCCCAACGTTCCTGCCGCACGCGCCCCATCCGTTCCTCGATTGCTAAGACCGTATCGAGCAAGGGCAAAGGCTCTAGCCCGGTTTCAACCGCCAGTACTTGATTTGCAAACCAATCCTGGTCGGTTTTGCCCCAGGGTTCGGTCAGGTAGAAAGATGATGCCTTTACCACCCTGATTTTCCCGGTTTCCTCCAGCCGGTACCGGGCTATTTTGAGATTCTGACATTTATCCCCCACGTTGGATCCGAGGGAAAGGTATACCATGCCTCTTACCCCCTTCAATCAGGGGGACGGTTCCTGCGGTTTATTTGGAAAATAAACCGCAGGAACCGTCCCCCTGATCTACCCTGATCTGCGCCGGTAAATGCAGACAGCCACATGCTCAAGCTTGCCGGGCATAGGCGCCCGTGGTTTTTTTACGGTGATCTCTACAGCTTCTACCGGGTACTCTTCGATGATGCTCCGGGCCACGTTTTCAGCCAGGGTCTCGATTAGGTTGACCTGCGTATCTTCCACTACCCGCCGTATCGTTCCAAACACCGCTGCGTAGTCCACGGTCGCCTCGAGGGAATCGGCCGCTGCTGCCGCCCGGGTGTCGAGATACAATACCGCGTCGACAAGGAAAGGCTGCTTTTTCTGCCTCTCCTCAGGCAGTACACCGTGACAGCCCCAGAACTCCATCCCCATCAGCATAAGCTTGTCCATTTTTCGTTTCCCTCCCTGAACCAGGGGAAACCGAGGGGACGGTTCCTGCGGTTTATTTGGAAAATAAACCGCAGGAACCGTCCCCTCGGTTTACTTGACTGCGTCGGCGATAGTTGCCACGCGCTTGGTTTCTTTAACATCGTGCACCCTGACAATATCGGCTCCGTTTAGGATACCGATAACCGCTGCTGCCAAGCTTCCCTCCAGTCTTTCCTCAACCGGAAGGTTCAAAGCCGTACCTATAAAAGATTTGCGCGACACCCCCAAGAGCAAGGGATACCCCAGGCTCTTGAACTCCCGCAGCCGCTTCAGTATCACGAAGTTTTCTTCGCCAATCTTGCCGAATCCCACACCCGGGTCTATGATGATGTTCGCTTTCGGAATCCCCGCCTGCTCGGCCCGTTTTAAAGAAACCTGGAGGTCCTCTATCATCTCGTCTATGAGATTCCGGTAACCTTCAGGTGGCCGGTTAGGCATACGGTTGTGCATGACCACCACCGGGGCCTCGAATTCGGCTACCACCTCTGCCATCTCGGAGTCAAACAGCAAGCCCCCTACATCGTTGATGATGCCGGCACCCGCTTCCAGGCAGGCACGGGCTACGGTAGCGCGGTAAGTATCCACCGAGATCGGGATGTTTATCCGGCCAGCCAGGGCTTCGACTACAGGCAGGACCCGCGCCAGTTCTTCTTCTGGCGGAATAGGAGCATGCCCAGGCCGGGTCGACATACCCCCGATATCCAAGATGTCGGCCCCTTCTTCTTCTATAGCCAGTGCTCTTTCAACGGCGGCTTCGAACGAGTAATAATGCCCCCCGTCCGAGAAAGAATCAGGGGTCACGTTGAGAATTCCCATTACAAGCGTACGCTGCCCCAAAACCAGTTCCTGCCCGCGGGGCAACTGCATCACGGTCGGACCGGTTCCTTCGATATTTTTCAACATCTCGCTCAATTCGTCGGCGATTTTCTTTAACCCAAAGGGCTGCATCCTCAGCTTCTTGATGAGCCGCTGGTACTGTTTTACGGTTCCTAGTAAGAGCACGTCGGTAGTTCCCTGTCCCGAAACCGTGCCCCTCTTCACAGCTGCTTCGCCGCCCTTGGAGAGCATCTCCTGCTTGATTATGTTGGCTGCCGGGCAAGGGATGTCTTTGAGTTTGACCGCTCTGAAAACCGCCTTGGTCTTCATCCATCGCACCCCAGCCTCGTCGGCCCCGACTTCTCTTAGGAACTGCTCTGCCTCGCGCTGGTCTTGGATGAACACGACATGGTCTCCTTTCATGCTATTCCCCCTCGTCATGAACAAAAAGCCCGGCAACAGCCACCACTTTGCCCAGCCCGGCTTCTCAGTACGCCAGCATGTCGTGCCCGATTTCTTTGTTCTGATACTTTAAGCAGCGGTGTCGGTCCTCGCACAGAAAACAGATTCGAGACAGGTTGTCAGCCCGATACAGCCGTTCCCCCAAAAAACTCATATCCCTGCTGATGTTCCGGTGCTCGTAAATGGCCCGGGCTATAACCTCGACTTCGTTGTCGTTAAAGAAAGCCCGCGGCAATATCTCGTGGGCTATTTCCGCTCCGATGCTGGCGTGATCCTGGGCGGTCTGGTACTGTTTCCACTTGGCAATGTCGTGGAGAAGCCCAGCAGCGTAGATGACCTCTTTGGCGGCCAGTTTTCCTGACAGCTTGGCTTCCCGAATGAAATAATCCAAGTCATGATGTTCCAATATCAAAATATACGTGATTCTGGCTACATCGATCATGTGCCTGAGATCGTGCTTGCAGTACTTCTCGTCTTCTTCCAGGTTGACATTTTTTTCGATATGTTCCATGTATAAGGGGTCCTTCAGCAGCAGTTCGATCCTTTTCAAATCCCAATCCCCCTCATGTCCACCTTTTTGTTGTCTAATATTATATGATATGCTCCAGCTTCCTTCACTCATGAAATCAAAACAGGCCGTAAATTCTGCCGTCAGCGTCTATGTCGATGTTAAACGCCGCCGGGGTCCGCGATAGCCCAGGCATGGTAAGGATATTGCCCATGAGCGGCACCACGAACCCGGCTCCGGCTGACAGGCGGACCTCACGCACGGTTACTTCGAAGCCTTGGGGCCGTCCCAGCAGCGAGGGGTTGTCGCTTAAGGAATACTGGGTCTTGGCCACGCAGACGGGAAGGTCAGAGTACCCGAGAGTTTGTATCTCGGCCAGGGTTCTTTCTGCCGCCGGTTCGTACTTGACCCCTTGGGCCCCGTAGATCTTGGTAGCGATACGCTCGATCTTGGTCTTTATAGGCTCGTTCAAGTCATACAGGAACGAGAATTGCGACGTTTCCTGGCAAGCAGCCATGACCTCCCGCGCCAGATCGATTCCTCCCTGCCCACCGTCAGCCCAGACAGTGGTCAAGGCAAACCTGGCTCCCATCTCGCGGCACCGCTCTTCTAACAATTTGATCTCGGCGTCGGTATCGGTAGGGAACCGATTCAGAGCAACTACGCTGGGAATCCCGAAAAGCTTTACGTTTTCTATGTGTTTGGCCAAATTGGCAAATCCCTTGTCGAGCGCGGCTAAGTCCTCCTGGTGGCAGAGAGAACGGGGACGGCCCCCGTGCATCTTGAGAGCCCTCAGAGAAGCCACAATGACTACCGCATCCGGGCCCCGACCAAGCCTCCGGCACTTGATGTCGAAGAATTTTTCGGCCCCCAGGTCGGCGCCGAATCCGGCTTCGGTGACCAGATAGTCTCCCAATTTTAACCCGAGCCTGGTGGCGATTACGCTGGAGCATCCGTGAGCGATATTGGCAAACGGTCCCCCGTGGATCAAAGCCGGGGTGTGCTCCAAGGTCTGCACCAGGTTAGGTTTGACCGCGTCTTTGAGAAGCACGGTCATCGAACCGACGGCCCTAATATCTTCCGCGGTCACCGGGCGGCCTTCGCGGGTAAAGGCTACGATTATCCGTTTCAGTCTTGCTTTCAGCTCCATGAGGTCATCGCAAAGGCAGAGACAGGCCATGACTTCGGAAGCCACCGTGATGTCGAACCCGGTTTCCCGCGGCAGTCCGTGGGCCTTGCCGCCCAGCCCAATGATAACATGGCGCAGGAAGCGGTCGTTTAAATCTACCACCCGGGGCCACACCATGCGATGCGGGTCTATATTCAGGGGGTTGTCGAAGTACACGCTGTTGTCCAAAAGGTCCGCGGCCAGGTTGTGCGCGGCCCCTACAGCGTGGATGTCGCCGGTGAAGTGCAGGTTGATGTCTTCCATGGGCACGACCTGGGAATAACCGCCGCCAGTAGCTCCGCCTTTGACCCCGAAGCAGGGACCGAGCGACGGTTCGCGTAGAGCTATAACAGCCTTGGTCCCCAACCGGTTCAGAGCCTGTCCCAAACCTATGGTAACCGTGGTCTTCCCTTCTCCGGCAGGGGTGGGGGTGATGGCCGTTACCAGGATGAGCTTGCCGTCGGGTTTGTCTTTCAGGCGTTCCAATATTTCGAGAGATACTTTGGCCTTGTAGCGCCCGTACGGTTCTATCTCGTCGGGCAGTATACCCGCCCGGTCCGCTATGGCTTCAATCGGCTCCAACCGGGCTTCTTGGGCGATTTCTACGTCCGTCTTCATTCATTCAACCCCCTTGCAGTTTTGAAAGCCACAGATGAACACTGACCCGGCACTCAGCTCAAGTCTTTGATTAGCGGCTAGGGTTTTCGGGACCCAGTGGCATGTTACAATTTCGGTCAGCTGAGTGCCGGGCTGATTAACACAGATTTCTTAGATGCTGAATCAAATGACGTGAATGTTACAAACGCCTTCAGGCCAGCAGCGTGCATACTAATAGACTCTAGCTGGCACCCCTACAATAATTTTAATCAGCTCCCGGAATACGCGCTCAAAGCTCCTCAAGGAGTTGCCTGGGTTAGAGTTAAAAATCATCCTTAAATGAATACCAGGATACCATCTGTGCTAATCTGCGACCATCTGTGTTCATCAGTGGTTTCAACATAATTCTGCTTAGAATATCCACTTATCAAGGGAACGCTGGTATTCCACGAGCTCGTCAGGGCGGAAGAATATCTCTATCTCCCTGGCTGCTGATCCGGGAGAGTCGGATCCGTGGATGATGTTTTTAGAAATGTAGACGCCGAAGTCGCCCCGGATGGTCCCCGGTTCGGCTTCGAGCGGGTTGGTTTTACCCATCAGTTTGCGGACGGATTCGATCACTCCATTGCCTTCCCAGACCATGGCCACTACGGGACTGGCGGTTATAAAATCGACCAGTTCTTGAAAGAACGGTTTCCCCCGGTGCTCGGCATAGTGACGCTCGGCCATAGTTTGAGACAATTTCAGCATCTTCAAACCTACAAGTTTGAACCCTTTAGCCTCGATGCGCCCGATTATCTCCCCCACTAAACCTCTTTCTACCCCGTCGGGCTTTACCATCACAAAGGTGCGCTCCACGAACAGACCTCCTTCGGCTAAGAATAGGCCCCAGCCGGGCCTGGAAGTCTAGGCCCGACCGGTCATGATGGCTTCGAACTCGTCGCCTTCGAGCACTTCTTTTTCCATCAGTTTCTCGGCTACCCGGTGTAGCTTGTCGAGATTTTGGGTCAAAATATCCTTAGCTTTTTCGTAACAGTTTTCGATAAAGCCACGGGCTTCCTGGTCTATGGCGTAGGCTATGGCTTCGGAGTAATTCCGATCCCGGGCTATGTCCCGCCCCAGGAATACCTCCTCCCGCTTATGCCCGAAGGTCAAGGGCCCTAATTCTTCTGACATGCCGTATTCCGTAATCATCCTCCTGACAATAGAAGTAGCCCGCTCTAGGTCGTTCTGGGCCCCGGTGCTGACCTCCTGGAGAACCAGGCTTTCCGCCACCCGCCCTCCAAGGAGGGTAGTAACTTCATCCAAGAGACGCGATTTGGTTACGTAGTTGATGTCTTCTTCTGGCAGCAACAGGGTATACCCTCCGGCCCTTCCCCGCGGGATAATCGATATTTTATGCACCTTGTCGGTGTTGGGAAGGAAATAGCTCACCACTGCATGCCCCGCTTCGTGGTATGCAACCAACCGTTTTTCCTTCTCGGAAATAACCCGGGACTTCTTTTCAGGGCCGGCGATCACCCGTTCGATGGCATCCTCCAGTTCTTCCATGGTTATCTGCTTTTTGTTGCGCCGGGCTGACAGCAAGGCGGCCTCATTCATGACATTGGCCAAGTCTGCTCCCGTAAATCCGGGAGTGCGTTTGGCGATGAGGGACATATCAACATCCGGAGCCAGGGGCTTGCCTTCGGCATGCACTTTGAGAATGGCCTCCCGCCCCTTAACGTCGGGGCGGTCGATGACTATATGGCGGTCAAACCTCCCCGGTCGCAGCAGTGCCGGGTCTAGGATGTCAGGCCGGTTGGTACCCGCCATGACGATTATACCTTCATTAGTGCTAAAGCCATCCATTTCAACCAGTAGCTGGTTCAAGGTCTGCTCGCGTTCGTCGTGTCCTCCGCCTACTCCTGCTCCGCGCTGTCGGCCTACCGCATCTATCTCGTCGATAAACACGATGCAAGGAGCGTTCTTCTTGGCGTTCTCAAAGAGGTCCCTGACCCGAGCTGCCCCTACTCCCACGAACATTTCGACAAAATCAGACCCGCTGATAGAAAAAAAGGGTACACCCGCCTCTCCCGCCACCGCTCTGGCCATCAAGGTCTTGCCTGTGCCGGGAGGCCCGTACAGGAGCACCCCTTTGGGAATCTTGGCCCCCATTTGAATGAACTTCTGCGGGTTTTTAAGAAACTCGATAACCTCCTGAAGTTCTTCCTTGGCCTCATCGGCCCCAGCTACGTCTTTGAACGTGACCTTGACCTCTTCCGGAGTCGTCATTCGGGCCCGGCTGCGCCCAAACTGCATGACCCGGTTCCCTCCGCCCTGAGTCTGGTTCATCATTAGGAAGATGAAACCGACAAGGATAGCTATGGGTAACAGAGTGCTCAAAAGACCGGTCCACCAGGGAGGCCCTTTAGCCTTTTCGGTGTCGTAGGCCACGTTATGAGCCCTCAGGTGTTCAAAAATATTGTCTTCTTTGGGAGCCTCGGTCCGAAAGGTTTTGCCGTCCTTGTATTTACCTTCTATTATATAAACATCGGTATCAACCGTTATCATCACCTGGTCGATCTTGTCCTGCGCTACATCTGCATAAAAGGTGCTGTAGTCGATGTCTTGGGTCGGTTTTTCCGATTCAGATGTGGCCTTGATGGCAAAAACGGCTAGCAGGACGATTACCGCATAGATTGCAAAATTCTTCAGTACCCTGTCCAACTGTTACATCCCTCCCCTCTGTCGAAGAAAGTCTTAGACATTTTAGCATAATCACAACTACCTTTTCAATGAGTCTGCTTTTTCCGAATTTCAACTACTAACACCTGCTTGGTAGTGCTATCAATTACAGCTCGCTCATCCAGTCGGTACCCGATGACCCAGTATATCTCATCTTCACAAGCCAAAAGCCCGACCCGATCGCGCTCTTCTACCGGTACTTTGCTGTCCACTAAGAAGTCCTGCAGCTTCTTGGTACCACCTAGACCGAGAGGTCGAAAACGGTCTCCCGGCCGCCGGGACCTAACTTCCAGGGGCTTTTTGAGTTTATCCCAGTCCAGGCACACAAAATCCTGCGACGGCCATACGTCTTCCCTTTTCCTCAAGTGACACACTAGTTCGGCTTTTATCTCCTCAATATAAGTCTTGCCCGGAACTTCAAGGAAATATCGGAATGGATGAGTTTTTTCCCGTCCAACCCTGACGATAATTCTCCCGTAACTCTTCTTCGCCCAGATATTCTTCCCTACACAGATGTGTTTATCCGACCCCGGCTTTCGGGCCAGCTCCAATACTGACTGCACGTCCTTCATTTCCCAGCCCTGCTCCCCCCCCAGTTGTTTCAGAGCTAGAAGGATGACCCGACGCTGCACGGCTATAGGTAGTACCTGCATCGTCTCTAAGCTTAGAACTAACCCTCCTGCCTCCGGTCGGGCTGTTTCTTTAAAAGCCTTGACCGCCATTTCTTCCAGTACCATATCTTCATCCCTGGCCACGGTCGCAAGTTGACACAAACTCGTCACTATGTTGGGATTGTACTCTTTCTCTAACAGGGGGATAAGCTGGTGACGGATGCGGTTGCGAAGGTAGTTCCAATCGTAGTTGCTGGCATCCAAGCAATAGTCCAGCCGGTTCTCTTGAAGGTAGGACATTATCTCAGCCCTGCTGACGGCTAAGAAGGGTCGAATGAAAATGTCTCTCTTGGGGCTCATACCTCCCAAACCTTTCAGTCCCGAGCCCCTTAACAGGTGCATGAGTACGGTTTCGGCTTGGTCGCCCATGTGATGGGCAGTGGCTACTTTGTCGGCCTTCAGTTCCTCCGCCACCCGGATGAAGAAAGCGTACCGCGCTTGCCTCCCCGCTTCCTCCACCGACCTCCTGCCTGCTCGAGCTTCCTCCCGCACTTTGGCCCTCCCAACTGCACACCCCAGGCCTAGAGACTTGGCCAGTTCCTTCACAAACTCCTCTTCCTCGTCGGCCTCCGGACGCAAGCCGTGGTTAAGGTGGGCAGCGTGAATCGAAAACCCCTCTTCTTTCCCCAAAAGATCCAGCAAATGCAGGAGAGCCACCGAATCCGGCCCCCCCGAAACCCCGACTACCACAAGGTCTCCCGGGGCGATAAGATTATGTTTCATAATAAACTGCCTTACTTTACGGAGCACTGCACCACCTCTAAATAAATGTCCCGCCTTCAAGTTTATTATCTCAAACTTCGAGCCAAATAAAAAGCCGCAAGCCCGGGTAAACGAGCTATACGGCGATTGATGGACGCTGACTATCTATTAGACGCAGATTAACGCAGAGCAAAAAATTAGCCACAGATGAACACAGATCAACACGGATAAACTCAGATGAATACAGACGAAGATGATATATTATAAGACGCGGATTTCGTAGCGCTTGATACACGTAATATTACGTATTAAAATGTGCTTACAGGAGGTGGAGCCGTTGACCGAACGTGAAGTCCTCAAGCTTCTGAGGAACAACGGTTGGCATATTTAAGAGGATACACCCGAACAGGCTCCGGGCATGGGAAAAACAGGGATTGATAAGACCCGTGCGGCTGCCCAGCGGCCATTTAAAGTATTGCTGTGTAGAAATAGAAATCACTTCGCAGAAAGAGCCTGAGGACGCGCATACGGAGCTGGTCCAAGACTTGCTAGCGATAGTCACTTCTTTTTCAGCCCGGCTGTACGGTGCAAGGGGCGGCAGGAAAATCCGGCAGGGTTTTCGGGAGCTGATAAAGGATGCCGAAGAACAAAGCGAAGGACAAGTTTAGCGTGACGGTGTGTGGGGAATTCTTTCCCGAGGTCTACCCGGCGTTTCGGTCGGAGAGGTGGAGCCGGGGACACGAGGACCCGCTGGTCACTGAGACGCGCCTCTTCTCTGCCTGCACGCGGTGGGCCTTCCACCGGCTCTTAGAGAGCACTTCCCGCAATGAGGTCAAGAAGCTGGGGCAGGATCTTTTTGGGCTCAACTCCCGGTACGTGGACGACGCCAGGGTAAAGGCCCAGGCCCTGCTCGATGCCCAAAGAGAGCTTCTTTTCCTGGAGATAGAGGAGGCGGAAAAGAAGCTGAGGCGGGCAAGAAAAAAGCTCGGTTTGGCCATGAGGAAGCTGGCGAAGGCGGAAGAAAAAGCCACGGACTCGGAAGCTACACAAAAGCTCCGCCTAGTGGTCAAAGGGCGGAACAACCGGGCAGCATCTTTGGAGAATAAGCTGGCCGAACTCAAGGCCCATCAAGAAGGCGGCACCATCCCGAAGGTAGTCTTTGGCAGGAGAAGCCTCTGGGAGAAGGTCTGCAGGGGAAAGGCCTCGCGGGAAGAGTGGCGGGCCGCCCGCAAAAACCGCCTCTACTCCCGGGGAGACGAGACCAAGGGCGGCAACCCTAACATGAAGGTATTCCTTGACGGAAAAGACTTTCGCCTGGCAGTGACCATCTCCCATCTGTCAGAGAAGACGGGAGTAGATAGACTGGGCCGTCCCAAGATGAGCCGTGCTCCCAGGGTAGAGGGCGGGTTGTGGCTGCCGGAAAAGCACCGTGAGTTGGTGCGGATATGGCTAGCTATGAGGTTGCCCTATGCGGTAGAGTTGGTCCGTACCCTGGATGGACGCTATCTTGTGCACCTTACATTTGACCTAGGCGAGGCGCCGGAAGCTGATTTTGCAAGAGGCTGCCTAGCCCTAGACACGAACCCCGACGGTGTGGCCCTGTGCAACGTCGGCAGGACAGGCCAGCCGGAGCCGTGGCCGGAGGGCGTCAGCGTCTCCTACCCCAGCAATCTGTGCAAGTACGAAGGGGAGTTTCAGGTCATCACTTATTCTAACGGCTTTCTCTACATCAGGGTACCCGATTTAACGTACGCATCAGGTTTCCGGCGCAGCTACCTAATAGGCGTCCTGGCCAAAGTAGTTGTTGACGTAGCCTTCTTCTTGGGCAAACCCGTAGTCCTGGAGAACCTGGACTTCGGCAAGGACCGTCTGGAGACCGACAAAAAGTTCAACCGCATGGCTTCCAACTTTCCTTTTGCCAAGATGGTGGAGGCCGTGTGCCGGAGGGCGGTTAAGGAAGGAGTGCCCTTCAAGCTTGTGTGCGCCCGGTACACTTCCACCATTGGGTACTGGAAGTACACGAAGCGTTATGCGGTTCCGGTGCACTGCGCGGCGGCGCTGGTAATTGGCCGCCGGGCGATGGGCTTCAGGGAACGGGTAACGAAAGAACTTAAACAACTAGTGGTCCATATCAAGCATGACCTGACCCAAAAGGTCAGCTCTTTACCGAGGGAAGGAGAAGGGATGATCCGTAGGGTCAGGGCCCGCTTGAGACGGCTGGACGGAAAGCTCTCTCTGCACAACGGGTTAGCCCCGCAGCAGCAGGAGGTGTACTACTCCGTCTGGCATGATCTCAAACAGTTGGCCCTGTCTTTGCGGTGACCCCGTTTAGCCGGTGTCGGGAAAACCGGTAGGCGTCCTAACAGGACGGCACCTGCGGTGGTGAACACACCACCCTTGCTCCAGGCAACTTCGACCTGTGGGTGCTGTAAGCACTCCGTAAGGCCGGGCAGGCAAGACTGGGGCAGGGGAGTGGAACCGACCGCTCCGCAGGTGCTCCGGGTGGGACTCCCGGGCCGAGGCCCCCTGTCGCCCTGCCCCTCGGAGGGCAAATCAAATATCCGAAAGGAGGGGAAAAACCTGGTCTGGGGGCCGGCTTGACTGAAGATGAAAACAGTCAAGTTCTTTGAACCAGGTCGGGCTTATGAAATATGTTTATCCGGTTATCATAACCCCCGAAGGCCAGGACTTTAATGTGGCAGTTCCGGATCTGCCTGGTTGCTTTACCTTTGGCACCAGTCTGGTGGAAGCCATTGAAATGGCCCGGGACGCGATAGCAATGTGGTTGTGTGACGCCGAGGACAAAGGTGAGGTCATACCGGCTCCCAGGAACCCCCAAGATATGCAGGTTCCGCAGGGAAGTATCGTTAGTCTTGTAGACGTAGATACTGATGAGTACCGCCTCGAGAACGACAACCGGTCAGTCAAGAAAACACTGAGTATCCCCAACTGGCTGAATGCCAAGGCTCAAAAAGCGGGCATTAACTTCTCCCAAACCCTACAAAAAGCATTGAAACAAGAACTAGGGCTGAAATAACGTTTCATTCCTCTTATTCTGCCCCGAAAACTAGCCACAGATATGCACAGACCCGGCACTCACCTTAAGTCTTCAGTTAGCGGCTAGGGTTTGAGACCTACGGTCATGTTACAACTTCAGTTAGCTGAGTGCCGGGCTGATGAACACAGATTTTTTATTAAAAGATTTCCAGATTCTCCCCCTGGAAAACCAAGTTTTCATACTCTAGTGGTGACACTTGCCAGTGTCGTTGGGGTCTGCATCTTAAAAACATCAGTGTAAATCTGTGCAAAATCTGTGTTCATCTGTGGCTCTAACTTCCTTTCACGCCGTCGATACGGGCTACCAGAACCGTCATGTCGTCGGTTGGCTGTCCCCGAGCACGGTCCAGAGCCCGGTTGATTATGAGGTCAGAGATCCTTTGAGGATCCGTTTCTTCCATCTCGGACAATAAGCGCTGCAACCAGATTTCTCGGTCCTCGCGTCCCCGCGGGGCATCGAGCACTCCGTCGGTCACCATAATTATAACGTCCCCAGCCCGGAGAGCCCTTTTTTCGGACACAGTTTCGATATTATTTAGAATGCCTATAGGAGGCGTGCTTGAGGTCACGACCCCGACCTTGGCGCCCCTTTTTATGAAAGTAGGGGCACTTCCAATTTTGACGAAGTCTGCTTCGGCCGAATACAGGTCGATCATACATAGATCGACGGTGGCGAAGGTCTCACTCGGTGAGCGCAGGAGAAGCACGGAATTTATGGTCTTAAGGGCCACATCTTTTGCAAACCCACCGGTTAGCAATTCCTCAAGGAGGTTGACCACTGCCCTGCTTTCCATAAATGCCCTCTTCCCCACGCCCATACCGTCACTGAGAACTAGGAGCTCTTTGCCCTCCTTCAGCGTGGCCACGGTGAAACTGTCGCCCGATACCCTCTCCTTGGCAAGTTGGGCCGCTCCGGTAACCACCCGGTAGCTGTATGCCTTGCTCAGAGTGAATTCACACCTGCCTTTCCCCATCTGGCGAGGGCATTGTTTTTCGCAGACTTCGTAGGTTTCTCCCGTAAGGAAAGAGATGGTCGGGGCCAGTGTATCGCAGGTCGCCCCATCCGTGCAGGAAGTGGCGACAATTCGGAAATATACTTGATTGTCCGGTGTTATGAACGGAGCAGCATCGTGTACCTTGATTCCCAGTTTTCTCGTTTCCTTTAGTAGACGGGTACGTAGTTCCTGGTCCACTCTGGTTCTTAGGTCGATTTCACCGGCCAGGTTCTTTATGATGTCCGAAATCCCTCGCAACTGGTTGGATACAAGCTCTTTGGACTCGAGGAGTTTACCTTCCCAGTATTCCGCCACCCGCAAGTGTTCGAATACCTGGTTGATTCTGGATGCCAGGTCGCGACACTTAAGGCAGCGCTTACGCAGACTTGGCGGAAACTCCTCGCTGTCAACCTTGCCCCTGGATTCGGCCAGGCTGAATACCTCAAACAGGTTCTTGTAAGTTCTGTAAAAGTCTTGATCCCAGCAAGTAGCGTACAGAGCGCAACTTTTGCAGAATCCCTGTGAAATCTCGTCAAAGAGAATATTCAGGTAATTTCTTTCTGCTTTCGAAACTGCTTGGGTTTCGGTGGTTTCTGCTAAGGCTAGAGAAAGTTCCTCAAATATGCGGCTCAGCCGGTTCACACGCTCCCTCGCAAGCTCTTGAACATATTCGTCTACCAGAGCCGCTTCTTCCTTGTCGGCTTTGTTCGCGAACCCTTCAACCGTTTTCACGGAGACTCTTTCCCTAAGAGACTCCGGTAATAGTAAGAAGAGCACAGAAGCTATGCCGGTCTCCCAAACCCCAACTACCGCTTGACGCGTGTCCACCACGTAAACCGAAAGTAATAAACTGCCTAGCATGAACCCTACTATCACTCCGAGACGGGTAAAGTTCCGGAAAAGCCCAGCCACCAGACCTGATATCGCATATATCCCCAACATTTCTGGGAAACCTTGACTCGACATAGCCGGCACTATTCCTGCTAACACCCCCGCCATGGTACCGCCCCCACTACCCCAGAGAAAGGCCGCGGTCAATATCCCCAGGCGGCTCAATATGCTGGTGAGGCTCATATGAAAAAAGGTCACTCCCGTTAGCCCCAGGATAAGGCCAACGGCCAAAATGCTGAAAGCGGTAATATCCTCGAAATGGAATTCCCAAGCCGCCTTGTGCTCTGAAATCCCCTCTTCAGCTACTATGAACACAAAAGTCAGCACCCCGGCTATTAGGGACTCGAAGATAATAATCATCTCTTGGTAGAATGAAGGCTCCTGTACACACAGGAAGGCGCTCTTGCTTACTAACAGTATCGATGCGGTGAGTACCGGCAAGGTTATGGCCCGTTTTCCTTCGGGGAACCGGATATAGTTCATTACGGTTACCAATACTCCGGTAGCCACCGCGTTACTCCAGAGCAAGTAACCTCCTGGACCTGTAAGAAGGCCGAGAAATGAGAACAAGACTATGCCTAGATTGCGTATGGGATGTTTACGGTAGAAGGCAGCGATAAAAGCGAAGCCAAAAGGCAGGATTTCTCCCAGTATCAAGGCCCGGCTAAGGATGAACACGACTGCCCAAACCATCAGGTTTTCCCAGGTAAGGACATCGGCCCAGGCTTGCCTGTCCCTCAAAACGAGCAGGATCCGGGTCAAAAACCCCTTGGGCCGCCACCGCATAGTCGGCTGAACCTTCCGGAGGAATAAAGCCCTTCGTTTCTTATTCCTGCGGGTTTTGCGACCTTCGTCCGCCAGGCGATGATACGGGTACACCTCGAGCCTGTCCACTGCTTTCCCTCCCTGCCCTGGTATATCAGATACATTATACCGTTACGGCATGGTAATATTTGTCATTTGCGGGGAAGGCGGGTAATTTTTGATTAGCCACAGATAGACACAGATTGCCACTGATTTACACAGATTCTTAATTATTTATTGTTTGAAAGACATAAGCGCCGGTTGTTAATCAACCGGAAACTGCTGGCCAGGTTCTTAATCGTCCGGCCTTCAGGTCTTCGGCAACTGTACTCGTGAAAACCCCATGGTGTAGAAAAACTGTGAATTACAATGTCCGGAAACCACGTAGTCGCGAGTCTGTGACTCCCATGCGCAGAGTTCTAAGCCGTTGCTTCGTCCATGTCCATCAGTGCACATCTGTGCTAATCTGTGTCCATCCGTGGCTAAAAAAAGAGCCTGTCGTGGTGACAGGCTCTTTTCGTTCCGCTGTTTATAAGAACTTCTTGTTCTTCGGATGGTAGTGGGTGTGCAGGAGTTCGTGAGACTTGTGTCCCAGAGGCTCGTGCAGGAATTCTTCGTAGAGTATCTTGACTTCGGGGTTTTCGTGCGACTTGCGTATCGGTAAAGACTCGTCTTCAACGTAAATGGAATCGATACGCTCAGCCCGCTTGGCGTTGGTCTTGGTCAGCGGTTGACCGCCACCGCCTATGCAGCCGCCGGGACAGGCCATGATCTCGATGAAGTGGTAGGGAGACTGTCCAGCCCGTACCTGGTCCATCAGCTTCCTGGCATTGGCCAGCCCGTGGCCGATAGCCACCTTAACCTTGGTGCCGTCGAGGTCTATCTCGGCTTCCTTGATTCCTTCCATACCACGGGCAAAAGTGAAGTTCACATCCTCCAAAGTCTTCCCGGTTACTACCTCGTAAACTGTACGGAGAGCCGCCTCCATAACACCGCCGGTAGCGCCGAATATAACTGCCGCACCGGTGTAGGCCCCCATCCAGGAATCGAACTTGCTCGGGGTCAGTGTCTTGAAGTCAATGCCAGCCATCCTGAACAAACGCCCTACTTCCCTGGTGGTGAGCACCAGGTCCACGTCGCGGTAGCCGCTGTCTTTCATCTCGGGACGCGAAGCCTCAAACTTCTTAGCAGTACAGGGCATGATGGATACCGAGTAGATCTTGGACGGGTCTATACCCATCTTCTGCGCCCAGTAAGTCTTAACCAAGGCCCCGAACATCTGCTGCGGCGACTTGCAGGTGGAAAGGTGTTCCAGAAGGTCTGGATAGAAAGTCTCACAGAAGTTGATCCAACCTGGGCTACAGGAAGTGAACATCGGCAGCTTCCCGCCTTCTTTGAGGCGTTTGAGAAGCTCGTTTCCTTCTTCCATTATAGTCAGGTCAGCCGTGAAATTGGTATGCAAGACATAATCAAAACCGATCTGCCTGAGCCCGGCTACGAATACCTCCATCGGCATCTCTCCGGTTGCCATGCCGACTTCTTCGCCGATAGCGGTTCTGACCGCCGGCGCGATCTGGGTAACCACGATCTTGTCCGGATCGGCTACTGCAGCCAGGAACTCGTCGATTTGTTCTTTTTCGCTGATAGCACCAACCGGGCACGCATGGATACACTGCCCACACATGACGCAGGGGCTTTCGATGAGGTCTTTACCTAGTGAGGGTACCACCATAGCATGGTTGCCCCGGTTCTCGATACCCAACGCGTTAACGGTCTGGGTAACGCTGCAGGCCGAAATACAGCGGCGGCAAAGCACGCACTTGTCGGGGTCCCGGACAATAGACGGAGTTGAGGTGTCCTTCGGCAACCCCCGTACCATCTGTTCAAACGGGTTGTCCCTGATGGCGTACTCTTCGGCCAGAGCTTGCAGTTCGCAGTTCTGATTCCGAATACAGCCCAGACAGTCCTGCGGGTGATGGGCCAGGATTAGCTCGAGTATCGTCTTCCTGGCTTCGATGACTTTGGGGCTGTGGGTCTTTATCACCATTCCGTCATAAACCGGCTGAGAGCATGCAGCTTGCAAGAGTCTTTGTCCTTCCACTTCGCACACACATATCCGGCAGTTGGCTTTTATCGCCTGGTCCGGATGATAGCACAGGGTGGGAACATGAACACCGGCTACTTGCGCTGCCTGCAATATGGTTGAGCCGTCAGGAACGGATACTTGGATACCGTCTATGGTTACATTAGCCATATCTTCATTTCACTCCTTCCTGCTCATCTTCCCTATTGTAACTTCGCATCGTAGTCGGCTCTGAAGTGCTTGATCGTGGTCAGGACCGGTGTCGGTGCGGCCTGCCCCAGCCCGCACAGGCAAGCTACAGACATCACTCGACCGAGTCTTTCCATCAAGGCAACGTCTTTCGCTGTTCCTTGGCCCTTATTAACCTTGCTCATCAGCTTGTACATCCGCATGGTACCTTCCCGGCAAGGAGCGCACTTGCCGCAGGACTCGTGTTCAAAGAACTTGGCGATCCTCTCGACCACATCAACGATGTCGCGGGTCTCGTCCATGACCAAGACCGCGCCCGAGCCCAGAGTCGCACCGATAGCAGCCATAGAGTCGAAATCAATCGGGGTGTCGAGTAACGATTCAGGGATAAATCCGCCAGAGGTACCACCAATCTGTACCGCCTTAAACTTCTTGCCGCCCGGTATGCCGCCTCCGAAGCCGTAGACGACCTCGCGAATGGTAGTATTGGTCGGTACTTCGATGAACTTCTTGTTTACCACGTCGCCCGTCAGGGTCAGAACCTTGGTTCCGGGATAGCTGGGAGCTCCCAGGCTGGCGTACCAGTCTGCCCCCTTCTCCAAAATGATTGCAATATTGGCGAACGTTTCCACGTTATTCACGATAGAAGGCTTACCCCACAAACCGCTGACCGGCGGGAACGGTGGCTTATAACGCGGCTCTCCGCGGCTACCTTCTATAGACTCGATCAGAGCCGTCTCTTCACCGCACACATAGGCTCCTGCTCCCATGCGCACCTCAATGTCAAATTCTCCTAATACCCCTTTGGCTTTAGCCTGGGCGATTGCTGTATTGAGGATATCTACCACATACGGGTATTCACCCCGGCAGTATATATAACCTTTGTTAGCGCCGATAGCATATCCGCAAATAGCCATCCCTTCTAAGACGCTGTGAGGATCGCTTTCCATGATTATGCGGTCTTTGTAAGTTCCGGGTTCTCCTTCGTCAGCGTTGCAGATGACATACTTCTGGTCAGCCTGAGCCTGGTAGGCGAACATCCATTTCTGTCCGGCATTGAACCCGGCGCCCCCGCGACCCCTCAGGCCTGACTTTTTCACTTCCTGTATTACATCCATTTGGCTCATGCTGCGGGCCTTTTCTAACGACTTATAACCCCCGGCGTTGATATAGTCATCGATATTAAGGGGGTTAATCTTGCCGTAGTTGCGCAGCACTACGCGCAGTTCCTCGGCCATCAGGAATTACCCTCCTTCCAGTTCTCTAGATTTGAAGCCAGTTACTTGTACTCGGCGAGGATTGCCGGGATCTTCTCGGGAGTAATGTCACCGTAGGGCTTGCCGTTGATGGTGATTACCGGCGTGGCCTGGCACTGACCTACGCACTCGGTAAACTCCAGGGTGAATTTGCCGTCCGGAGTGGTTTCTCCCATCTTGATACCCAACTCCTTCTCCAGTGCCGCTACTACTTGTGCTGCTCCGGCTATGTGGCAGGGAGCACTTTCACAAATACGGATGACGTTCTTGCCCCGAGTCTTAACGGAGAACATGGAATAGAAGGTTGCTACGCCGTACGCGTCTTTAACCGGAATGTTGAAAGCCTCAGCTGCAGCGATGATAGCCTCTTCGGGAATAAAGCTCTGCTCCTTCTGAATCGCGTGGTATGCCTCGATGATGCCTCCGGGTAGATCCTTATACTTTGCGATAATAGCTTTGTAGTCGACCATTCGTCCACCTCCTTTCCCTGACCTTTATATTTTAGAATTCTTCTTCCAGAGTAAGTAATTCGTCAGAATGTGTATTCTCCGTTCAAACCCGTATATCCCGCCCCCCTTATGGTTGCTGTTATACCCGGCGGACAAACACTAGCCTTTATGTACTTCGCTAACTTTTTCGGAATTCCTGCTCGTCGATTCATAGAAAATTATTTTGCCCTGAGAAAGTTCAGACACATGTGAAACAGGTAGAGGGAAAGACAAGGTAAGGGAGGGGGTATAGTAGACAAGAAGGTGTGGGGCCCTTTATCCTAGGTTTTGAGAAAGAAAACCGAAGGATAGAAAGG
>NZ_JABUEX010000093.1:0-6239 GCF_013314835.1 Syntrophothermus sp. | reverse complement strand
TTGGACACATGAAAAGGACAACTTTTGGACACGTCATTTGGACAGCTACACAGCTTCTACTCCAAACAACCTGATGGCGACTCTACGCACCAATCTACCGCGATGTCTGCGAACTGTACGCTCTTCACAATGGAGCTCTTCAGCTATGGCATTATCCGATAAATCATCAAAATACCTACCAGATAAAGCCAAGTAATAAGGGTCATTTGTCAAGGGGGCTAAAGCTTCTTTAACCTCATTTATCGCAAATTTATTTGCAGCAATTCTTGCTTGAAGGTCCTGCGTGGCAGCCTGCACTATCTCGTCATAACTTAGACGAGAACCACTACGCTGAAATCTTACCAAGTCTACGCTATGCTCTGGAAGCCCGTATATATCGATATCCCTCAGATATTCTTCTAATGCTTCCACTTTATCTTCAAGGTCTGATAAGGCGTAAAGGCGGCGTTCTGTAGCCTTGTATGTATCAGCTGGTTTCTTTTCGGCTTGTTTGTATCCAGCTTCAATCGCCTCCTGGACAGCCTTCTTAATGGCAGTATTAATCTGATCAGGCTTTTTCTCATTTAACCTTCGCCAGGATTCAAAGGCTTCCTCGACGGTTTTTTTAATAACTTTTTCAACACTTATTCTCCCGATAGTAGCTTCTTCCGCCTTTTTCACCACTCTTATCGCGCCCCCTTTCTCTTTACTAACCAGGCAGCCGCTATCCCGGCTACAACATAAGGACTGATCGCAATCACATACAGGTCTACTGCGGCCAGGACGCTGGCCACTATGGAGAAAGCCATAAGCATTTTTATTCTAAGTGGTAACATCCTGTTTCGCCTTCTTTCTCATGGATTCAGATTCATTCCAAATCGGATGTTCATATTTCCGAAAATGCCGACAACTTAATGTGTCTTTATTACCGTGTCGGCATTGTTTTTTCGGGTCAATACAGCCCTTACGGCGGATCTGTTTCATAGAAAGCTTCCAGCGCTTTAATTTACAGTACCCTACTGGCTTTTTAGGCGGGAGATAAACCATACAACCGCGCCTCCTCTCCACAAAACAACTCATCAACAAATATCCAGTCTTTATGGTCAAAGAAGTATGCTGAAACAATCTCCGCATCCAGCTGCCTGGCCAGCTTCAACAGCTTTACTTGCGGAAGAAATACGGTCTTAGATTGGTAATCAATTCTAAAATCATCAACACCCGCTGCTTCCAGGATATTCACCGGATCAAACTCCTGCTTATTCATTCTCCCACCCCCAGTCCGGGATTCGCCCGGGAGAAACTCCAGCCTAATCGCTCCTCGGTCTCCATGGCACACATGAGATTCCAGGCAGCCGCACACAAATGATCCTCATCAGCCTGGCCAAGCATGTATTTAAGAATGTGCCGGATAGCGCTGTCTATAAAGCTGTTTATGGGAATCCCCTTCTCCCAGTTCCTGTCTCCGTATTTCTTAGCTCCTTCTTCAAAATGTTTTGAAATCCTCAGGATAGCCGCTGCCGGCAGGAGATCACATCGGCCTTTACCTTCCTGCATGTCCCGAACAGCTCCAGACTGGAACTCGTGCCTATCACCGCTATCTTTAATCATTCAGCCTCGACCTCCTGTTCTTGATTAATCAAAGCAAGTAAAGATCTAATATCTTGATAAAATGAGTGTTCGGTGCCCATAAGTCCATTAGCAATTACAGCACCCAAAACATTTTTGCTATAAACCAATAACAGATTGAAGTGATTAAGCGGCATAATTTTATATACATGTTCATACTTAACATCCAGCGGGCCTAGACTTTCTTCGTCTACCCACGCATACCTGGTTTTACCTTTAAATAGGCGATATCGTTTATTGTTATGGTACATCATGACACACGTTTTCTCAGCGTTTTCAGATTCACCACTTTCATCAACAAACATAGCCATATTCCGCTGGTTCCAAGCATTCTCTGGAATAATTACAGGTTCAAATAGTCTATAGATTCCAAAACTATCCGAAATCCAAATTACATTACCGTCCTGATAGTATTGAACTTTCCTAAGGTTGTATTGCTGCTTAGATCTCTTCTCAACAAGAGATATAGCCTTTTTAGTAATGATCATCTATCATTCTCCTCTCTACACTACCCGGCATCCCTCAATACGGGCCTTAACAGCCTGCATCAATGCTTCCTGACCGGTAGCCTTTCTCTCCAATGCATCCACAGCATCCTCATCCATCGTTCCCTCGGCTACCAATCGTAAGACTACGATTCGTCTGGTCTGCCCCTGCCGATATAACCTGGCATTCGCCTGCTGATACTCTTCCAGGCTCCATATCTGGTCGTACCAAACAATTGTCTGACAACTGGACTCCTGAAGGTTCAGCCCATGCCCGGCTGATTTTGGATGTAAGCATAACAGAGATATTTCGTCATTGTTCCAGGCCCGTATATCCTCATTCCCATCTTTACCCTTTCGTAGTACCTGGGCTTGCGGGAATCGTTTTTGAATCCTATCCAGGCTATGCTTGAAGTTGTAAAACACCATGACTGGTTTCCCGTTAGCAGCCTCGATGATATCCTCTAACGCATCTAACTTGGCATCATGGATCAGCTTCACACCGCGCTCCTCATCATAAACAGCTCCTGACGCCATCTGAAGCAATTTATTAGAAAGCACCGCTGCCGTAGATGCCACTACGTCCGCATCCTGAAAGGGTAATAATAGCTCCCGCTCAAGCTTTTTATAAAGCTCCCGGGCCTTCGGATTCAAAATAATCGAGACAGTTCTATCCACTCGCTCCGGTAACTCCAGCCAATCCTCGCTTTTCATCGATACCACAATATCCGATATGGCTTCGTATATCCTTTGTTCTGCTTCTTTCTTTTCATGCCATTTGTAAACAACATGCCCATCACGTTCACCAGGAACAAAGTATTTATCTCGATAACCCGTAATGGTTTTTCCAAGTCGTTCCCCCTGGTCAAGCAAATATACCTGTGGCCAGAGGTCGATTAGGCCATTAGGCGCTGGTGTTCCGGTCAAACCAATTAATCTTTTCATCAAAGGCCTGACCCGACGAAGTGCCCGGAATCTCTTAGACTGGTGATTTTTAAAACTGGATAGCTCGTCTATCACCACAGTACCAAATGGCCACATATTTCCGTACTCACGTACCAGCCATTCAACGTTCTCCCGGTTTATCACGTAGATATCGGCTTCAGCTCTCAGGGCTTTTCTCCGGGCTGTAGCACTTCCTAGAACCTTACTAATTCGCAAATGTTTTAGGTGATCCCATTTTTCGATCTCCCGGGACCAGGTATCATCGGCTACCCTCAGCGGCGCTATTACTAATATCCTGTCGGTATCAAAATAATCATTAAGCAACAAGTCAATCGCAGTCAGTGTGCTTACTGTCTTGTCAACCCAAGCCCATTTCCAGCAATAACGCTATGTAATTTGTATCCAGAATACGCTGTGTAGCGTATTCTTGGTACTGGTGTGGAATGAACTTCACTCGGCATCACCTCTCTTCTGCATATGCGACGCTGCATGTTCGCTCTGTGATGTAAAAACCCTTAGATTTTCAGGGCTAGCATTTCTCTTATTCTCGTCCTCATGATGAACGATTTCTCCCGGTCTAAGCTTCCTCTTAAGCCTTACCTCGGCAACTACTCGGTGTAGGTGCTTACCGAAAAGCTTCGGATAAGATTTACCTTTGCCTGTATTTAGCCTGGCCTTACGAATTTTTAACCTCGTTTCATACGTCATCCGTGTTGGATTTAATTCTTCATTCATCGTTTTTAAGTTACAGGCCCTACTACAAAAATCCCGGATACTAACCTGCGAAGGAGGCTTTGTTATGGGCTTACCGCAACGGTAACACGTAGTTTTTATCTGGTTCCTGGCTTTATGTTTATAACAGCACTCCGTACTACAAAAATTATTTCTCTTAACTTTACTGGGCTTGACCCTCATGGGTTTACCACAGTAGACGCAGTTAACGTCAACCGGCATTTTGAGTCACCTCCTGAAGGAAATCATCAACTCCGGTAAGGCTGTCAATCACATATACCTGGTGCCCCCTATCTCGCAACTGCTTATGCCTCTTTAGCTGTAACTGTTTCGGCTTTTCACCTGGTTTTTTAAGTTCAACGTAAAAGGTCCTACCTTCTGGCAGTGCTACTATCCGATCAGGCACGCCGCGCGTACCAGGGGATACAAATTTCCAAACTAACCCGCCGATACTTTTTACTGCGTTTATTAAATATTTTTCAATGTCTGACTCTAACATCAAAATCACTCCATTTATCTGATTGCCTTCACACACACATATCACGCGTATATACAGAAATCACGTTTAGCATAGGGGCTATATATATACCCTCTTCATGTCGTCCTATGCTAATTTAATAAACAATTATTTAAAGAATTTACGGCAATTACGGCAAACAGTGTTGTTAATCCATCTAATATCGGGCCTTTGAGGCTTTGCCATAAATGAATTTTTACGGCAAAGTTACGGCAATTGCGTCAAACATTTGCTTTGCCGTGTTTGCCTTAGGATTGCCGTAAAAAAACGGCTCACGGCAAAGCCCTTTCAAAAACCCTTTGCACTCCATACCCAGGTACGCTTGCCTTACCACTTCGTTCCTGCCATCCAGGTATGTGCCGCAGTATATCGCAGATTTCTTTTGCTTCCCAGGGACGCATCGACCCTTTTTTATTTCCCAAGCATTCGGTCCATATCTGGGCTGCACACACTCTGATCCGCATAGTATCAGTTTGCTCTTCCCCCCATTCATCTTGAACCGGGGTTTCCAGCCATTCCTGGATAATGCCCTCACGTGGATCACTTTCCATATGTTGCGCCTGCTGGTGAACCGCTTCTTCCCTTGCCTGGTCATCCAGCTCCAGAGTTTCCCCCGCCTTGAACCAGCATAGAACTTCCGCCCAGATTTGGCCGATAAGCTCATCAGTAAGCTGCCTCCAGTGATTGTACTTTGCTTCTTTTGGATTTACTCCTACTGGCCAAAATCGCCGATTCCCGGTAGTATCCCGAAGGAAATCCCTAGTATTGGTAGTCCCGAAGAATATGCACTTTCGAGGAAAATCGGATACTGCTCTGTCATAAGCAACTCTATACCGGTCTTCTGTTTTTGATAAAAAGGCCTTTACCTCTTCAATCTCAGACCGTTTCATTGCGGACAGTTCGCTTATTTCGAAGATCCACCCCGACTGCAAATGTTCTCCTGCTTCTTTGTTTTCAAAAGTCCTCAGTGAATCACTAAACCATTCGCCGCCAAGCTTTGCCAGTATACTGCTCTTTCCTGCTCCCTGCGGGCCTATAAGTACCAGCATTTCGTCAAACTTGCACCCCGGCTCATATAGCCGTTTAATAGCCGCTAGAAGCATTTTTCTTGTTACTTGCTTGGTGTAGTGGGTATCTGCTGCGCCGAGGTAGTCTATAAAGATTGCTTCGGCTCTCTCAATCCCATCCCAGGTATGGCTTTCTAAATAGGATTTGATCGGATGGAATTTGTTTCCACGGGTTACTTCTGTAAAAGCTTTTTTGATAGTCACTCCTGAGTTAAATCCATAATTTTTATTGAACCAATGGTCCCGGCGGTCGTCGTCTTCTCCTAACCAGGGCTCATATAGACGATGGGGCCTTTCTTTCTTCCGCCAGGGCAAATCTTTTCTTATTACTTCAGTGTTTCGGAAGGCGTCATAAGCCAGGACTCCATACCATTCTCCATGGGATAAAATCAATTCGATATTATTGGCCGTTGGCAGCAGATCCCCAGTCTTATGATGGAACTCTAGCTGCTCCTTCCACGAATCCCCCTCCAGGTCATCATCCAGGGATTCATCGCTGAATTCTTCCTGAATTTCGGACATCCGCATACGTCTGACTTCAGGCTGGCTAACAGCGTATTTTTCCATGGCTATCTGGCTGGGCAGCTTATTAAGATTGGTTTTTTCATTAACCCTGTCGTCCAGCTTGCCGAATTTATGGATGCGGACTAGATCAAAGGCGTTAACCTCTCTGCCGCCGCAGGGGTCGCTTTCATGATGGCTGTAGGCAAAGGTATCTTTGTCGTATACCACCAACCCTCCATAACCGCTGGCCCCTGCGTAAGTGTACCTGGTCAGGCTATCATCAACCGGGGAGTACAGGTCCGGTAAAAACTTGGATATAGCTTCGCTGATGCTGTAGCAGCGGCAGAAGGTTCCAACGATACCCTGTTTGGTAGTCGGCTCCTC
>NZ_JABUEX010000092.1:0-6542 GCF_013314835.1 Syntrophothermus sp. | reverse complement strand
ATTGATTGATTGCAGGAATCATGCCAATCATCCACTCTGTCAATTGATTTTTTGTCTCAACATCACATCTCATTTTTCGGTCCATACCGTCTAAACCGTTTCGTTCTAAACATTAATCGGGCTTTATGCCCTGCCAGGTTTGTGTTACTCTGTCTCAAAGTTCGTTTGGCAATAATGCTAAGAATAACCAGGACTTTTTTCCTTCTCAATCTAGATTATTGTCACATCTCGACAACATCTGTCAAGAGAAATATGTTTCTGGTTGTCAAAAAAAGCAAAAAAACCCGTCTCCGAAAAGCTCGCAAACGGGTTTTCTTGGGCCCGGACCTGTTACCGGTTTTGTTACCGACTTGTTATCCAACCGTGGGAGAAATGCCGAGAAAATGAGAACCTTAAAAGTAACCGGTTTAGCGCTCTATAATTTTACAAATCACCCAAACTCTCTATTATCAAGGCTTCTCGCCTGTTGTTCTGGTGGAGGCGGGCCGTTCCGTATCATATCCCAGACCGCACGGAGTAGTATTATCAAGTACTTCTAGTAAGAAGTACTTGATAATACTACTCCGGCCCGGCTCCCAGGGCCGAAAAGACTGCGGGGAGCTTGTCATTTAAGCTGAACGCAATTGTGATCGAAGGGAATTTGCTAGAACGACAATTTCATAGCGCTTAACGGGTTCTTCGGAGGCGGTGGCCAAAATATTATGCGGATCCAATTTGCTCAAATAGGAACGTAGTTCACTGTTGAAATCCAGCAAATTAGGGTAAACAAGTAAGGTTTTATTGGGGAATCTGCGGATTAGCTCATCCATTTTTTTTACGGTTTGTGCGCTATATAAGATTTCTTGGCAATGCGTACAACAGAAGACTGGTACGTTCGTGATAACGATTGTTTGGTTGCCAATTTCTCGAGTAACAGTTCTTTTTTCCTGAACCATGGGTCGTCCACAACGACACAGCCGATCTTTCATGTTTTATCTCCTTTCCCTTCCTGCTGTTATTATAGTCACGTATTTCTTGGCTATAACCTCTACACTAATCATTATGCCCCTTGCTTTCAAAGTATACCGGTTACGTTTGCGATCTACTTTGCAAAGCTGCCCATGCTGCATCACCCATTCGACTTGTTCGATGGATATACCATCTTTATCCATTTCTTCAAGACAGTGTGTTGTTATCTCGTAAGCCTCTTCTGTTGCTGCCTCCCTTATTATATTTCTTGGATCCACTCAATTCCTCTCCCACGGCCTAATTCTGTTCGTACAGTAGCTCTTTGACATCCTCAAAATAAGGTTGACCGTCTTTATCTACAAAGGCTCTCTCCAAGAAGTCGAGGTCTTTATGCCCATTTTTTACGGCGTCCATAAAATGAACAAGAAAAGCAGCCAATGCTCCACGGGTAACTGGCTTGTCCCTAGAAAAATCATCTTGAGGATAATCATTAGCCATTATGAATGGCTGCATAAACTCCAATGCTTCTTCTGTCCAGTAGGGAGGTTCTTTCATTTTTTCCCTTATTACGTTAAGAGGGTACCCTTTTTTCTTGTATTTACAAATCAGTTTCAATGCTGAGAGATGGTCTAAAGAATAAGTTGCACGCTTAATTTTCCCATCATATTCTATTCGAGGAGGGTTCAATAATCCTTCTGCAATATAATATCTTATTGTGCGAGCGGGATTCTTGCCCAAGTCTAACCCCGTGGCTACAGCTAGTTCGGCGAGTTCATTCAGGGTCATTTCAAGTCTCCTTCCCTTGACAACCATTGTACTATTATTCTAGCTGTCATTTGACACTTTGTAAATAAATGAGTTCATCTACTCAACCACCTGTTCCATATGTGCGTAGGAAGGTAGCGTGTATCGTACTGTTGTATCAAGTCGCGAGTGGCCCAGCAATGCGGCCACTGTCACTAAGTCCACGCCGTCACGTAGTAGATTCGTTGCAAATGTATGTCGCAGCACGTGCGGTGTGATCCTGTCGGGCTCAATACGGGCCTGCCAGGCGTATTTCTTGATAATGTGCTGCACGGCGCGAATTGATATGTGTTGCCCGTTCTGACCCGGAAACAGCCACTGTTGTTGCTTCGTTTGGGCTTCCGTCAGCCATTCCTGAACCATCGTCCTGGCATCTAAACCAAGCGGGTTCTCTCTATTTCATTCCTTTCCCGGCCACGCTCACCTTGCCCTTGCGGTCCGATATAACGACATCATTCACCCGCAGACGGGCTGCCTCGCCTACTCTAAGACCGGCATACAGCATTAAGCCGATAATTGCTCTATCTCTTTTGTTGCCTTCTCGTTCCACGGCACGGACAAACCGGTCTTGCTCCCTCTTTGACAAAGCGCGAGGCGACTGTCGCGTTTCCGTGATTCGTTTGGCCAAGCGTGGCAGTGCCTCGATATACCCTTGCTCGTGACACCACCGCAACCAAGCCATGACTGCGGCTATACGTCGGTTTACGGTGGCGGGTCTAAGGTGCCGCTGAAGCATCATGTGGGTTTTGGTACTCTTTAAGGTCGATAGAAGTCACTAGAGCCGGAGCGAGATGCTCATCATTCGTCGTATAAAACCACCGAGCGAAATCTGTTAGATCCTGTTTATAGGCGCGAGCTGTCCCTTTGCTAAGCTCGCGCAGAAATTGCTGTAAAGAGTCCGATGAAGAATCAATACCTACGATGTGCAGCAGAATAATCGGCCACAGAGAATGCATTACGTCTACAATGACTTGATACAAGTTGTTTAGGTTGTAGCTCAGTGTTATGTGCGGCATGTGCACCTATTACCTCTGCCCATAGTGCTTGAAAATCGTTATCAGGCCGCCGAACACGAAGAGTGCTAAAAGCACCCCGATGAACGGCCACAGCAACGGAGCCAACGAACCGAAAACATTAGCAAATTGCTGGTACACCGCGTTCATGTCAACGTTGAAAGACATCTATCTCCACTCCTTAACTCCTCACCAGTGCGGCCACCGCAGAGAAGATCCCTTAACTGAATACCGCAAGAGCGACCGCCTTGATAAGTATCGGGTAACTCAGGAACCAGAGAACGCAGTAAGCGAAATTATCCATTACTCTCGCCACCACGCCGCAATCCGGCCCACGAAATAAGCAAACACCACAGAGGTCAAAACAAGTGCCGCGTATATTTTTGCTATGCTGTGGGCGTCCATTACCTGCCACATCAAAGAGACCCCTCTCGGTCTGCAATTTCGGAAAGAACCTTAAATACAATGACCGCAACTATAATTGTCAGGATGCCTGCACTGAGCATGTCGCCGTAACTAAGTTGTTGCAGGACCTCGAAAATTCCTTCTGGAGTAAACACCCTGTAAGACATTTCCTTGACCCCTTTGCTTACAAAATACTCAGGTGAGTTCATCCTGCACAATGCATCGTTCCTGCACGTCTTCTGCACTGCTGGAATACTGAATCCACCACTTCAGAATTTTTACGCGGAAGACATAAAGCGTTCTCGGCGCGTATCCCAATTTTTCCGCGATCATCTCCATGGTGTAGATCTGCTCGTCCTGGTAGCGATACTGCGCAAACGATTTATAGGGTTCAGGCAGGCGGGAAAAAAATTCCTCTATTTCCCGCCGCACGGACCCGCGTGCAAACCGGTAGCTTTTCAATACCTGCTCTGCTTCCTCTAGCTTGACCCGCCGTGCCTCTGATACCAAGCCCACCTTACCACCTCACTTACGAAATAAGTTTTATCTTCCATCGTCCAAACCTTCCGTCATGTCCGGTATTTCTGGTCCGAGAACGCGCGCCACCTCACGGTACGTTTCCTTGCCGCGTTTTCCCTTCTGGCGCGCAGCAATGATGGTGAGATAGTGTACGGGCATCTCTAACATCTCCTCTCCTTTCCGGCGGGTTTCTTTATCTCAGCCGCCAGTTCGGTATTCGTGGTCCTTCTTGACGCCATTTGTGCACCCCCCTCTCACTTGGGAAATAAAACCAGTAGTGCTAAAATGACATCAAGAAACGCGAGCAAAAAACCGGGCACAAAGCGTTTTTAGGCCGCGCTTGCCCGGTCTCGCATCGGTTTTCGTATTGAGCCATTCCTGCTTGCGATTGTAGAGGTGCTCCAGCCAGCGATTGTTCATACATGGAGTCGCTGCTGATCCCGTCACATAGTTTGGTGAGAATGCCCACATTCTGCGATATTGAGGCAAAAAGAGTCTCAACGACCGACTCAATGCAGCCGGTGTTAGGCCCGTCGGTAAGCTCAAAGAATAAACCACACTGCTCGTTGATGCGATCCTCAAGTATGTTTCTCAGGTGGATGTATTCGTCTCTCGTTAACATTGCTTTGCGCTACCTCCTTTTTGTATATTTCTAGTCAGTGAGTGGACGTTGGTGTTAGGAAGTTGGTCAGACAATGGTCATGTTCCATCGGTTCCGGTGGGTCGGTCGGTTACTCGTCCCTGTCTAAGAAGTTCATCCAGTGGCACTCCAAACTCTTCGTGTGCGCGCAGTGCTATTTCTTTGGACAGTCCCTGGCGACCATGAACAATGTTCGAGTAGTTGCTTCTGGTAGTTCCTAGTCTACGGGCCATTTCACTTTTGCTTAAATGAGGCTGTTGTCTTAGTTCCTCAAAGATGTGCATTACTTCACCTCCTCTGAAATGATAATACTTCAGTGATGATGAAAGTGTCAGGTGTTATTTTCATTAAAGCTTAATATATTTGCGGGTACAGACGGGCTGAATTATACTGAGTATGAGGTGTTGAATGTGGGTTTCGGTGAAAGGTTACGCAAGAGGAGAAAAGAATTAGGGTTGAGGCAGGAAGATATTGCCGAACACTTGGGCGTGCGTATATCTACAGTTTCGCAATGGGAGACATCGACTCACATGCCTGACATAGATACCGTCCAAATGCTGGCGCAACACTTAAAAACCTCGTCGGACTATCTCCTGGGTCTTACGGACGATCCAACACCGGCTCAACAGAAATCTATTCAGTCCAAGCCAACACACCCGAATACCAGAACTAATCGTGAGATCAAGTCAAAGGCTAAACGGGATCGGCTAGCTTCTCTTCTGGAAGTCATGAGGGATGAAAGTGGTAGCGTTCCGTTTGAATCCCTTATCGTGATTTTACGAATCTTAGTCTCTGCGATCGCAAACCTAGTGTCAGAGACACCTAATTTATCAGAGAAAGAAAAAGCACGTCTGATGAACGAGCTTCAGAGTGTTATTGCCGAGGCCAAGGAAGTGACATTAGAGAAAGGTGACTCTATAGACATAAGCGACTTAGACGATGAGATGAAAGAAGACGCACGTAAGTATGTAGAATGGCTTAGGACCAAGCAAAAACTAAGTCCGAACCAAGACGAAACGTCCGCTGGATTAGAGGACCTGGATAAGCGCAAAGCGGAAGGGGAATAACGAGCCCAGCGGTTTAACTAACTGTGGGAGACCGTATGACATGGAGTTTGGTACTGACCCATTTGACCAATTCATGTATTTTTTTCGTCCTTTATGGCAAGTACTAACACACAAGTTCTTCCTGATGCTCTATGCACTTGCTATCATGCCCTCTTTCATTAGATGGTTGGTTAGGCTTCACTTTAACGCACGGGCACGTAGAACAGGCGTTGACAAAACGGATAGAATGTCCGGCAGAGAATTTGAACAATGGCTGAGTGTTAAATTCAAGCAGATGGGGTATAAAGTACAACTACAGCGAGGGTTCAAAGACAAGGGAGCAGATTTAATTTTGCAGAAAGGACCACTCACAATAGCAGTGCAGGCCAAAAAACTTGCTCCGGGGAGGAAAGTTGGGGTGAAGGTACTTGGTGAAGTCTTGAGAGCCATGAAGCACTACAAGGCTCCACGGGGCATAGTGGTCACGAACCAGTACTTCACGCGCGAAATGATAGAGGAAGCAAGCGGTTATACCGATGTGCAACTGTGGGACCGCCCGCGGGTAATACGGGAGGTTGAGAAACTTAACCAAACAAAAACCGCTGCGGTGACTCAGACCATGGACGGCAGGATAAACAAGAGTATGTAGCCATGAAATATCCGATACAAACTATACTTCCTTTCAAGAAGCCGGGACCGACGGATTAGTTTTGATTTTCGATAAAAAGGGGGAGACAGAATGTCCCGTCGCTTTTTGGTCATTATCGAACAGGACGAGGATGGAAAGTATATCGCATCAGTACCATCTCTGCCTGGCTGCCATACCCAGGCAGATAACCTGACCGACCTGGAGAAACGGATTCAAGAAGCCATCAGGCTTTACCTTGACGAGGCCGGGAATATAGTTCCTACAACTGAGAAACTAATAGGTATTTACCAGATCGAGGTACTGCCATGACGAGGCTTGCTGTCATCTCTGCTGAAGACATGGAGCGCATATTGATTCATTTGGGATTCCAGCGCAAAAGACAGGCAGGAAGGGGACTGTACAATTAACTGTGTAAACCCCTTTGGGAAAAAGGTAAACTTTTACCAAGGGGGTAAGGAAAATGGACGAAAAACTTTTTAGGAAGCACCTTCGGGAATTTATCAAAGAAAACAATCTGG